>JBBQCU010000309.1:0-4897 GCA_038319065.1 Methylococcales bacterium | reverse complement strand
GGCGTGATTTCTCCAATACTGGCTAATATCTATCTCCATTATGCGTTAGACGTGTGGTTTGAGGAAATAGTACGGACGCGCTGCTACGGGCAAGTTTATTTATGTCGCTATGCAGATGATTTTGTCTGTCTTTTCCAAAGTGCGAAGGATGCAGAGCGTTTTTACAAAGCGTTAATCCAGAGATTAGCCTGTTTTGGTCTTGAAGTGGCGGAGGAAAAGACACAGATTATGGTGTTTAGTCACGTCAAAGCGAAAGCCAAGACAAAGTTTGATTTTCTGGGGTTTGAGTTTCGCTGGGGCGTTAATTACTGGGGTAAACCCGTCTTAAAACGTCGTACATCGAGGAATAAACTCAGGGTATCTATAGCGAATTTCAAAATATGGTTTCGGAAATACAGTGGTTTGCCGAAGAAAATACTATTTGCAAAATTAAATAGGAAATTAGTTGGCTATTATAATTACTACGGTGTGACTGGAAACTATAAGAGCTTAAACAGCTTTGTGTATCAGGTAACAGAATTACTTTTCAAGTGGCTTAACAGGCGCAGCCAGCGTAAAAGCTACAATTGGGAAGGATTTAAAGAACTGATAAAGTATTTTGGAATAGCCAAGCCACATATCTATCATGCTCTCTAAGAATCAAAGTACCACTGAGTGCAAAGCGAGCAGTTTTGAAAAGCCCGGTGCGGTAATTCCGCACGCCGGGATTTGTGAGGGGGCAGTCGGGTAACTGGCTGTTCTACCTTGATGAGGTATCCCCACGAATTCACTCTCCCTCGAATGAGTCGAAGTAGTCTAATAAAAGAGCTTGCGCCTGTTCCAACATTGAGGCAGATAACTCAAAGGCGACATAGCGGCAGGCGATTCGGGCGAGAAATATCACCGAATACGGAGAGTGATCCTGGCTGCTGTTGACTTTGATATGCCGTTCGATATCGGTGCCTTTTAAACAAAGCCCCGTGAGCCAAAGCGCAAAAATGATGAGCGCGGCAATTAATAACAGGTTGGCGCGACGTTCGGCTTCAATCCGGCTTTCGCTGGTAAAATCCAGGCCATAATGCGTACTTTTGGTGTCTCGCAGGCCTTCCTCAATTTGCATGCGGCTTCGGTAATAATCCACGACCCGCGCCGCAGAAAACGCTTTTAGCGAGGGTGATACGACCAGAAGCCAAGGCTCTTTTTCGCGTTTGGCATGTTTACGACTAGCACTGGATTTGCTTGGACGATGCTGGGCAGTCAGGTGTTTCCGGCCTTTGGCGGGCTGATAAAAAGTCACCAACTCACCGTCTAGCGGGTGGCTACGCACCCAACGGGCCGAGCCCAAGCACTTGGGTTTTTTAGTCGCTTTGGCGTAGAGTGACTTTGCCGCCAGCCAATCGTTAGGCCGGTTGGCCCTGGCAATGAAATCCCAATTGCGAATTCGCCCGAGCCAATGCCAGCCAATACTTTCAACTTCGCAAAAAAATGGCGTGCGAAATCCGGAGTCGGCAACGATAATAGGCGTTACATTGGCTGGTAGCAATGTTTGCAAGCTTCTAAGAAATCGCTGCTGTACCCGGCGGTTGCCCAGTTTTTTAACGGGATGAATTTCTTCGTACAAAGTAACGGAACGTCCTCCCGTAGGCAGAGCCGCTCGTAAGAGCTGCTGATGCTGATCTGCGGTCAGGGGCGACCAGTCGATAAGGATCAACGGCATGGGCAGGGACAGGGACTGCAATAGCCATTGGGTCATAGCACCATATACCGCCATGCGTTCGGTGTTGAGATGGCGATTCCCGGCTAAGCGATCCATGCGTTTAATTTTGTGTTTGATGCAGGCAGGTCCGGAAAGCGTCCGTCCGAGCTGCGTAATCGATACCGACGCTCCTTTCAAACCGGCTTCGACTGCAGCCATCAGTGCCGTGAGTCGAGTAGCATGAATGCTGGGGAGTTTTTCTTTCAATAAGTTATGCAGCAGAGCAATAATTGACATAAATTTATCCTTCCAGGTTATTATTTTAGAATGAATTCTTATGCTCAGACCGGCTTAATCTTGTTTTGATTCAAATTTTATTCAATAATACATTGTTTTTTATTGATATTTTGTGGGGATACATCAGGGTCAGACTCGATTGATTATTTCCATTAATTTACATTGATTTTTTTATTGATTATGCTACTTCCAAATTTTAGATAAGGTATAAATTATGAGCTCATTAGTCTACTATGAGGATTTTTATGGCTGGACACAGGAGCAGGCAAAATTGTTGAGGAAGTATCGTATCAACGAGCTTGACCTTGAAAATCATCCAAAGCAGGACAGGTTTTGCATACCCGTCCTGAACGTTTCAGGTAAGGATGGGCATAACCCACTCTACTTGGCTTCATACAGGCTAGATTGCTAGTTTTTCCCTTGAGAGGGAAACCAGAAAAAAGAATTTTAGAGGTATTTATATGAACGCAGCACCCGTTAATCAACAAGATTTTTATGCTTGGACGCAACAACAAGCGGAATTACTTCGTTCCAGACAATTTAACAAAATAGATTTAGAGCATCTAATAGAGGAAGTCGAAAGCATGGGGAATTCGGAATTACGAGAATTAGAATCTCGATTAACTGTATTACTAATGCATTTACTCAAGTGGCAATATCAAGCCAACTTGCAAAGACGGAGTTGGATTCTGACCATAAAAGAACAACGGCGGAGAATCGTAAAGAGATTACAGCAAAGCACTAGTTTAAAAAACAAGTTAGATGAAATTATAAACGATGCGTATGAACTGGCCAGAGGCGATGCGGCTGATGAAACTGGTCTACCAGAATCTGATTTTCCTGTAACTTGTCCATGGACTTATACACAAATTGTAGATATGGAGTTTTGGCCTAGTGAATAAAAATATATGAAATCAATTTGTTAATGATCTATTGATTATTTCGATTAATTTACATCGATTTTATTATTGATTATGCTACTTCTAAAATTTGGATGAGGTATAGATTTATGAGCGCGTTAGCTTACGATCAGGATTTTGATGACTTGACTTAATTTATGACAGGTCGGGCATGCTTTTTATGCCCGACATTTCCAAGACCAAAACGACAACGGCCTTTGGGCATACCAGCCCCACACTCTTCATTGGACAGCCTTGGCCGGCCAAGAGGCTGTCGTTTATCCTAAAAACCGAAGTTGAGCATTCCAAAATCCCGCGCACCCTTCGACAGGCTCTGGGCGAACGGGCTTTTGGAATGCTCAACAAATGAGTGAAGGCCGTTAGTACTTCGACAGGGTTCCTCTGACGACTCAGTACGAACGGTTTCCGCACTTATCAAACGCGCTTATTTAGGATAAACATAACCAATTAACAGATAAGCATTCGGTCCCCCTCTTTGGAAAAGAGGGGTTAGGGGAGATTTTATTAAATAAATCCCCCTCGATCCCCCTTTTTCAAAGGGGGAAGTGAACACTTATATTTCCAGAGGCTCCAGAACATGACTCCTGAAACAATAACCACATTACGGGCAGCTATTAATCAGGCTTATCTAGCCGATGAAAACGAAATTGTTGATGAATTATTAGCCGGTCTGGGCACTTATAATCCGGTTATAGTCAGTAACTGTGCCAAAACACTGGTTAATGCAGTCAGAGCAAAAAAAGATCAGCAATCCCCCATCGAAGCATTTCTGCGCGAGTATCAGCTTGATTCACAGGAAGGCATCGTATTGATGGGCATTGCCGAAGCTTTACTGCGTATACCTGACAGCTCTACACAAGACTTGTTTTTACAGGAAAAACTTGCTCATGCTGACTGGCAAAACCATTTGCAGCACAGCGATTCATTTCTGGTCAATCTGTCCAGTCAGGCCCTGTTATTTACCAGTAAATTCGAAGATCATGTTCTGTTGTCGGATAGACACTGGTTTCCGGTCTTTGAAAAGTTATTATCCCGCATCGGTGCGCCATTAATACGCACTGCCTTAAAGCAGGTCATGCACTATCTGGCTGAGCAGTTTGTTTTCGCGGACTCGATACAACAAGCAGTTCAACGAAGTGAGCAAGATACGGCGTACCGCTATTCTTTTGATATGCTGGGGGAGGCGGCTTTAACAGCATATGATGCAGAATGTTATTACCAAGCCTATCTTTCGGCGATTATAAAACTCTCCGAACACACTTCATCCAGCGATATTTACAGCAATCCCGGTATTTCGATTAAATTATCGGCATTGTGTCCACGTTATGAGCCTTTGCAGCATATCCGGGCAGTCAAGGAATTGACGGAAAAAATGCTGACTCTGACACAGAAGGCCCGTGCAGCCAATATTTCCATCACCGTCGATGCGGAGGAATCCGAACGTCTGGAAATGTCCCTGGATATTTTTACCGCCGTTTTTACGCATCCTGATTTAAGCGGCTGGACAGGATTAGGTTTGGCTGTACAGGCCTACCAAAAAAGAGCTTTACCGGTTATTCGCTGGCTTGCGGGTCTAGCTGAAAACCGGCACGGTAAAATCCCCTTGCGCCTGGTTAAAGGCGCCTACTGGGATAGCGAAATAAAACGCGCTCAGGAAAATGGACTGAGCAATTATCCGGTGTTTACGCATAAATCGGCGACTGATCTATCCTACCTTGTTTGTTCTCAATTGCTTTTGTCCCGCCCTGATGTTTTTTATCCGCAGTTCGCCACCCATAATGCCCACACCGTAGCGGCTATATATCACAGCGGAAAACAGCACCCCGGATATGAATTCCAGCGGCTGCACGGCATGGGTGAACCGCTTTATAATCAAATTATTGGCGTTCAAAACTGGAATCTCCCTTGCCGTATTTATGCGCCTGTCGGACATTATCATGAATTATTGCCTTACCTGGTCAGGCGCTTACTGGAAAATGGCGCCAATACGTCCTTTATCAATCAG
>JBBQCU010000308.1:0-4897 GCA_038319065.1 Methylococcales bacterium | reverse complement strand
TTGGGCAAGACATTGCAGGCGATTTCCGCAGCTTCCTGGCTGGCTGATAATGCCGGTGTCAGAAAAGTGCTGGTGGTTTGCCCGGCCTCGTTAAAACATCAATGGGCCAGGGAAGTTGAAAAATTCACCTCCCATCCGGTGCAGATTATTCAGGGTGCAATAGAAAACCGCTTTGTGCAATACCGGGCAGACGCACTGTTTTTTATCGTCAATTATGAATTGACGGTGCGTGATCTTAACGTTATCAACGACAAGCTCAAACCCGATCTGGTGATTCTGGATGAAGCCCAGCGCATCAAGAATTGGCGTACCAAAATTGCCTCGACGATCAAATTAATCTCCTCGAGTTATGTGTTTGTATTAAGCGGCACGCCGCTGGAAAATCGTCTTGAGGATTTATACAGCCTGCTGCAAGTGGTTGATGCAAGGGTGCTGGGGCCGCTGTGGCGATGTCTGTTGGAATTTCATGTGACCGATGAGCGCGGCAAAGTAATCGGTTATCGTAACCTGTCGGAACTAAGACGGCGTATTGCGTCAGTAATGTTAAGGCGCAATCGCAGTCTGGTGAGCGACCAGTTGCCGGACAGGACCGAAGTCCGGCTGGATATTCCGATGAGTCCTATGCAACAGGATATTCATGATGCGGCGATGAAGGCGGCAGGGCTACTGGCTAAAATCGCCAAGCGCAGACCATTAACGCCAGGCGAACAGAATCGTCTGATGGCTTCATTGCAACAGGCGCGCATGGCTTGTGATGCAGCAGGTCTGGTAGACAAGGAAACAAAGGGATCACCAAAACTGGACGAATTAGCCCGGTTGCTGGAGGAATTGTGTCTGCAAAGTAATCGCAAAGCCGTGATTTTTTCCCAATGGGCGTTAATGACCGAAATGGTGGAAATGCAAGTCAGGGCTATGGGCCTGGGTTGTGTGCGCGTGCACGGCGGCATTCCCACCCATAAACGCGGCGATCTGATGGACAAATTTCAGCATGACGATGCCGTACAGATATTTATTTCTACCGATGCCGGCGGTGTGGGTTTAAATCTGCAATCGGCAACTGTGTTGATCAACCTGGATATGCCCTGGAATCCCGCCGTACTGGATCAGCGTATCGCACGCGTACACCGCTTGGGTCAAAAAAAGAATGTACAGATTTTCCTGTTGCTGGCCGAAGACTCTTATGAACAGCAGGTCGCCAAGCTGGTAAAAGGCAAGCGGGATTTGTTTGATAATGTTATTAGTCCGGAGGCTTCGGAAGATGTGGTCGGAGTCTCCAAAAAAATGTTGCAAACCTTGATTGATGATTTGGCTGGGGTTGAGCCGGTTACGGCTGAAGATAAAGTCCCAACCGAATCTGTTGATATTTCTGTGCAGGAAGGTGTGGAACAAGCCGTTAAAAAACCGGGCGCTGTCGAAACGGAAGACAATGGTCAAATTCGGCAACTGATAGAAAAAATACAGACTACATTCAACACGCGCATTGTGCGTATTCTGGGTTCCGGTGGCGGATTGCTGGTGGTTGTTGAGCAACAAAACGATGCCGATGAGGAATCTGCACAATACCTGTCCGAACCGGATGTGCCTGTTGTAGTCATCGATTCCCGGACCCTGGCCGGCTTGCAGCGTTTAGGCGTTGCCTCACCTGTTGCGGAATCGCGGTTGTTGTTTGAGCCCGAAGTTAAGGAACAGAAAACAATAAATCCTCTGTTTAATGTGGCAGAGGCAAAATTGCGCTCAGCGGAAATTTTACTGGAGCAGGAATCTACAGCCGGAGTGATGGATTTGCTGGCATCATCCATGTTAGCCATGGCTGCCGCCTATGCAGGGCTTACCCATGTTCCGGCATCGGATACGGCAGCAATATGGTTGTATAGTGAAGTCTTGCCGCAACAGTTATTAACCCAGGAGCAGGTGGCGGCGATTGTGCGAGCCTTATCTTTAAGCCAGAATCAGTCCGTGCCCGTTAACCTGTTTGAACAGTCCCTGGCTGATGCCCGGTTGCTGTGTTCCGCTCCCGCCGGTAGCTTGTAAGGTGCAAAAATTTTTGTAACTATTCAGCGAATCCGAAAACCCGCAAATCGGATAGGGCATGCCCCCTCTCCGGATGGAGAGGGCCGGGGAGAGGAGAATTAATAAGCGTTTAGCATTTTTTGATTCCCCCTCACCCTACCCGCTGGCTAACCTATGCACACATCTTTCGGAGTGATAGCCCTCTCCTGAAGGAGAGGGTTGGGTGAGGGGAATTTAGATTAAAAAATGAACAAAGCCATTTAATATCAAACAAATGCCTGACTGTTATTAAGGAAACAAACTTGCGAGATGTCTATAATACAAAAATCTTGTTGGTCGTTTTGTTTGTATTGATTTAAGAATATACTGACATTTTTAGAAATTACGCAGAGTGGCGAGTAGCTTTTATTTCCCCTCACCCAACCCTCTCCCTTCGGTGAGGGCTAATTCTGCGTATATCTTAAATGTGTGCATAGATTGGCTCCAGATGGAGAGGGCCGGGGAGAGGAAAATTAATAAGCGTTTAGCATTTTTTGATTCCCCCTCAACCTACCCTCTCCCACTGTAGAGGGACTCTTGTGCTTCGCGCTGAATATTTTGCGCATCGTACAGGCCGTTCATACCAGCATGCTCTTTTTTACCTCGTCCTGAGACAACAAGTCAATTTTAACGGGTTTTACTTTCCAAATGTCCTGACAATATTCCTTTATAGTCCGGTCGGAAGAAAACTTGCCGCTACGCGCGACATTCAGGATCGACATGCGTGTCCACTGCTCCCTGTTCAGGTAAGCCCGGCTAACCTGACTTTGACAATCAACAAAGGACTGGAAATCAGCCAACAGCATGTAAGGATCGCCGTGAAGCAGGGAGTTAACCAATGGCCGGAACAGTTCCCGGTCTCCTCGTGAGAAATAGCCGTCGGCAATCAGGTCTATGACCACTTTCAGCTCGGGGTTGGAATGATAAACATCCATGGGGTTGTAACCTTGCGCTTTGAGTATCTGCACCTCGGCCGCAGTCAACCCGAACAGGAAAAAGTTCTCGGCGCCTACTTCTTCACGTATCTCGATATTAGCGCCGTCCAACGTACCGATAGTCAGCGCTCCATTCATGCAGAACTTCATGTTGCCGGTGCCCGACGCTTCTTTGCCCGCGGTTGAGATTTGCTCCGAAAGTTCCGCAGCAGGGTATAACTTCTGTCCGGTTTTGACATTAAAATTGGGCAGAAAAACCACCTTGAGACTGTCGCGGACCGCAGGATCGTTGTTTATCACTTCACCGACCGCAGTGATAAGCTTGATCATCAGCTTGGCCATGTAATAGCCCGGCGCCGCCTTGCCGCCAAAAATGAAAGTGCGGGGAACGATGTCCTGGTTCGGGTCTGATTTCATGCGATGATACAAGGCGATGATGTGTAATACGCTTAAATGCTGGCGCTTGTATTCGTGAATACGTTTTACCTGAACCTCGAATAACGACTGCGGGTCGATAACATAGCCGGTACTCCGGCGCAGATAGGCCGAAAAATCCTCCTTGATGGAGCGTTTAATGAACCGCCAGTCGGAACGGAATGATGATTCCTCCGCGAAGGGCTCCAGTTGCTTGAGTTCGCTCAGTTCCTTTATCCAGCTTTCTCCTATTTGCTTTGATATAAGCCTGGTAAGACGCGGGTTACTCAGGGCCAACCAGCGTCTGGGTGTGACACCGTTGGTCTTGTTGCTGAATTTATCGGGCCACAATGTATGAAAATCGGCCAGCACGTCCTTTTTGAGCAACTCGGTGTGCAATTCAGCTACACCGTTGATGGCGTGACTACCGGCACAGGCCAAATGCGCCATGCGGACATAACGCTCGCCTGACTCGTTGATGATGGACATGCGTATGAGACGCTCTGTATCGCCGAGAAAACGGATTCGCACTTCATTCAGGAAGCGATCGTTAATTTCAAAGATAATTTCTAAATGTCTTGGCAGTATCCGCGCAAAAAGATTTAACGACCATTGTTCAAGGGCTTCCGGCAGCAGGGTATGATTGGTGTAGGCAAACGTCTTTTGCGTGATCGACCAGGCTGTGTCCCAACTCATGAAATGTTCGTCTAACAATAGCCGCATCAGTTCAGCGATGGCAACCGCAGGATGGGTGTCATTAAGCTGGACGGTAAATTTTTCATGGAAATGCGTCAAAGGAATTTTTTGCACATGCATGATGCGTAGCATGTCCTGAAGGGAACAGGACACGAAAAAATACTGCTGCTGCAAGCGTAATTCCTTGCCCTGAATTTGCTCATCGTTAGGGTAAAGGATCTTGGTGACGTTCTCGGAGACCAGCTTTTTCTGAACGGCGCCATAATAATCGCCGCGGTTGAAGATACCAAGATCGAACGATTCAGCAGCTTCTGCCTTCCATAAACGCAGGGTATTGGCGGTATTGTTGTGGTAACCGAGAATAGGCGTGTCGAAGGGTGTTCCCAGAATAGCCCATCCGGGAATCCAGCGTACCCGCATATTTTCGTTGGCATCTATATAAGTTTCGGTATGTCCGCCCAGCTTGACTTCAACCGCCCATTCCGGCCTTTGAATTTCCCAGGGATTACCATAACGCAGCCATTTGTCAGTCTTTTCTTCCTGCCAGCCGTCAACGATTTCCTGTGCGAAAATGCCGAATTCATAGCGGATGCCATAACCCACCGAAGGAATTTCCAGTGTTGCCATGGAATCCAGAAAACAGGCCGCCAACCTTCCCAAACCGCCGTTGCCGAGCCCCGGCTCTGCCTCTTGTCCCAACAGCTCTTCATAGATCAACCCCAGCTCTGATATGGCCTGACGTACCTGATCCGCAATACCCAGGTTGAGCAAGTTATTCCCTAGATGCGGTCCTAGCAGGAATT
>JBBQCU010000307.1:0-4932 GCA_038319065.1 Methylococcales bacterium | reverse complement strand
TTCTGATAGCACAACATTTCCCGGACAATGGCTACAATTGCCCGGGCAACATGCCCAGGCAGAATCAATGGACCGAGATCAAAGACTAACGGCTATCGATTCTCCCTCTCAAGCAAAAGCGAGCGAGCAAGGTATTTATTTACCATTAGACGGCAGTATGGCACTGGATGACATGGATCGGTTTATCATTAAAACCGCGCTGGAGCGAGCCGATAATAATCTGACCGCAGCCGCCAGGGCACTGGGAGCGACTCGAGAAACGCTTCGCTACCGGGTAAGAAAATATAATCTGAAGACAGTGGATTGATTAATCAACCAACTATCCATCCTTTTGTGTTGTGAATGGCGGGCATAAAATGGCTTCCAATTTAAAGCTGATCGATTTTACAGATAACATCCCTCAAAGGGATGTTATCTGTCCCAACTTAAGTTGGTAGCCAAAAAAGCCTCCCCATCCTGCCTGAATTTATTTGCCCATATTCATCATTTTGGGATGATGCATAGACATCATTTGCATGTGTTCGGCTTTCATCAGTTCAAGCTGTTCATCCTTCAATTCCTGCTTTTTCTTTGGGTCAGTTTCCGCAAGAATTTTGTTGGAAAGATCATGCATCTTCAATATCTGTTCCTGCCTCATTTTCAAATGTTCCATCATTTTTGATTCATCCATTTTAGCCATGGGCTGATCCATTTTCATGGGCTGGTCCATTTTCATTTCCGGTGCTTTTCCTGCTTGTTCAACTGCCAAACACACCTGGCTTAAAGAAACCAATGCCAACACAGCGATTAACCTGGATAAAATTTTCATGATATTACCTCTTGATTTATTGTTATAAAAAAATAACTTTACCACCTTTATTGTTTACCAACCATTAATAAGCAATAAAAACAACAAAAGTTTATAAAATCTTCCAGCTGTCTTGTCGCGGCGTTAAAGGCATCACTTATGGCTACATAAATATCTTCATGATCTCAATTTATCAATGACTCGGCAAATAGGTCGGAAGGTGTTTGCGAATATCATCGGCACTGTGCGTAGTAATATTTTTATCAAGTTCAAAACAGACCAGTTTTTTAATCTGTTCCGGCAGCTGGTTGCGAAGCAGGCCAAGAAAAGAGGGTTCTGCAATAATTAACAGTTGTTCAAATTTATTTTCATTTTTTGCGTCTTCCAGATAAACGGCAATGCGATGCGCAAAGAGACTTGCTTCGTGTTTTTTTGGATCGGTGGGTTGTTCAAAAGCATGCCCCCCGATACCGCCGACATTTTTAATCTTTCCGGGCAGATCAGAAGTCATTTCCCGGTCATGTAAACGACCTTCCGAATGAGCCAAGGCATCGATTTCTTCTAAAGGAGAAGCGGGCGTTTCAGCTGTAAAGATGCGGGCACGAACGTTATCGGCGACAAGTATATAGGTGGATTTCATAATTTTTTCCTCTATGGTATTACGTACTTTATAGGACAAATTTCTTGGAAGCTTTTGCTATAAAGAGTTTTTTCCGGGTTTAAAATAGGGTCCCTTTCAGGTATGTCCAAGTGTTTTTATATGTGCACGAAGACTTTCAAGCTCGTCTATCAAGTCCAGTGCCAAAGCAATACCGGCCAGATTAACCCCCAGATCCCGTTGTAGTCTGAGGGCTGAACGGGCGCGTACCAGACTTGCCTCTGAAAAACGCCATAAACGTACATTTTCCCCCTGGGGCTCAATAATACCTTCCTCAACCAGGCTGATTATCCAATCGGCATGGACGCCGCAAGCGCGGCACAGTTGCCCCAGTGTCAAGCTGTCTTCTTCAATAACTGTTCCAATATGCACTAACAACAAATCATGTGAGTTCATTGGTGATATACCCCCAGAGCCTGGCGTGGGTTAAAATCAAGTTCTTGTTGCATTTTTTGGTAAACCGCTTTGGCTTTCTGGGTATCTGCCGGCGGCAGGGCGATTTGCAGCACAACGTAGAAATCACCAGGCGCTGAGGCTGGGAGGCCTCGGCCTGTTAAACGCAGTTTGCTCCCCTGTCTGGAATTGGGCGGTATTTTTAGATCAACAGTACCCTCCGGTGTAGGCACTTTGATTTTTGCCCCTAAGGCCGCTTCCCAGGGTGCGACGGGAAGATCCAGGTAAACATCGGCTTCTAAAACCCGATAAAGCGGATGGCTGTTAAACGCTATTTCAAGAAACAGGTCACCCGATTGACCACTACCTGATCCCGGACTACCTTGACCTGCCAGCCTGATGTGTTGACCTGCTTTGATACCCTTGGGAATTTTGATATTCAGGCTTCTATGCTTGAGGTGTACCTGGCCTTGCGCATTCATTTCCGGGCTGCTAAGGGAAATATTGCGCGTCGCTCCGTGAAAACTGTCATCCAGATCAATATGGATTTTAGCGTGACTGTCCTGGCCACGAGCATTAAAGCCGGATTGCCCTTTGCCGGCAGCTCGGAATCCCGCACCACCGAACAATTGTTCAAAAAAATCACTAAAGGCTCCGGCATCACCACTGGTAAAACCACCGCCTCTAAATTCGAAACCTTCATTCCAGTTTGGAGGCGGTCTGAAATCCTGCCCGGCTTTCCAATCGGCGCCTAATTGATCATAAGCGGCTCTTTTTTCCGGATCCTTAAGCACCTCATAAGCTTCCCCGAGTTCCTTGAATTTGGCCTCCGCGTCCTTTTCCTTGCTGACATCAGGATGATATTTGCGTGCCAGTTTACGATAAGCGCGCTTGATGTCATCCTTGCCGGCATCCCTGGATAACCCCATGATCTTATAGTAATCTTTATATTGCATATTGAATTTTTTTCTCAATTACAATTGGTTGAGTCTGTTGGCCTAACGCTTTAAAGGTGCCGGATCGAATTACCCCTGCTGTTGATCAAAATGAAAACCCCCCTCTCCAGCAGGAGAGGGTGAGCTCATGGGACAATCTAAGCAATAAGGTTCAAATACATTTAGTTAAAATTATGCCGAATTATTCGGGCTTAAAAATCCTGAAACCATTTTGGTTTAAACATTATAAGATAGAGTATGAATATCTCCAGTACGGGCAGGAACATAAAGACATAATGAATAACCAAAAGAAATGCAAATAAAAAAAAGCGCTTTAAAAACTTGCCAAAACCAATTTCAAGCATTATTTTTCCCGATTCGGATATACTATGCTTTCCTTTTCAATTTAGTGAAGTTTATTACAATCAAATAAGCCGCAATAATAAAAACGCAGGATCAGAATTACTCTTCGGATGACACATTGATACGTTTTGGCTTAACGGCTTCCCTTTTGGGAATAACTATCTCAAGCACGCCGAGTTTGCATTTTGCATTAATTGCTTCGCCATTGGCGGAATCGGGCAGACTGAAACGGCGGTAAAAAGAACCCGATGTACGTTCAACCCTTTTAAAACCTTCTTTTTCCGTTTTGGTTTCGGATTCTTTTTTTCCTTTTACGGTCAAGACACCCGCTTCCATACTGACTTCAATATCCTCCGGCTTAACCCCTGGAATGTCGGCAATAATAATAAATTTATCGGGTTCCTCTTTTATATCAACCGCGGGCGCCCATTCAGCGGTTGCAACCGAGCCTTCACCGGTTTGTTCATCCTGGGAACCTAGCAACTCTCTTTGTAATTGATTCAATAAACTCCAGGGTTCATAACGTGTAATAGCCATTTCTGTCTCCAAAAAATTAATTAATATATTCAGAAGATCCGCATAAATATGCGTGTAGCCACTCTATACCATAAGCAATATAATGACTATACGTAAAAATACTTAGGTATTTATACGTATATATTTTTACCTGTAAATATTGTATACCGTTAAAAACGTTCAGCAGATTGACCTTGTATTAGTTTTCTTTTTCATTAACGGCCCTGTGATGGCCTGAATGGAAGCAGACAGGAATTGAAACAGGTGATTCCAAGGATAAACCTCAATGCTGTTGGCTTATATCGGCAAAATAACAATACAAGGATCGACTCTGTGACATCCATCGCTAACAAAAAAGGCCGCCAGGCTTCGGACAATTCAATAGCCGGCAACGCAGTGCCTGTAGTCGGTATAGGCGCATCAGCAGGCGGACTGGAAGCGCTGGAAAAATTTTTTACTAACTTGTTTCCCCATACCGGCTTTGCCTTTATCGTGGTGACCCATCAACAACCCGGGCATATCAGCCTGTTGCCTGATTTACTGAATAATTTTACTGATATGCCGGTTTTAACTGCCCAGGACGGCATGTTTCTGAAAAGAGACCATGTTTTCGTGTGCCCCCCCCGGGAAAAATCTGGCCTTACTCAACCGCCGGTTACATCTTATGGACCATCAAAGATATGATGCCGCGCACCTGCCTATTGATTTTTTTTTACGTTCACTGGCAGAAGATGTGCAGGAGATGGGGGTCGGCATTATTCTTTCAGGAACGGGTACGGATGGGACATTAGGCCTTAAAACCATCAAGGGCGTATCGGGCATGACCATGGTCCAGGAACCCAAAACAGCGAAATTCGATGGTATGCCCAGTAGCGCAATAGCCATGGGCGATGTGGATTTCGTGCTGCCTGCGGAAAAAATGGGCCTGCAACTGATTCAATACAGTAAAGGTCCCTATTTTAAAAGCATTCACACTGATGAACCCGAGGCTCTGGTCGCTGCCGAATCCATCCAGAAAATATTTATTTTGTTGCGTAATCGAACCGGCCATGATCTGTCGGCTTATAAGCCGACTACGATTAAACGGCGCATAGCCCGCCGCATGAATATCCATCAGATCAAAAATCCCGACAACTATGTGCAATTCCTGCAGGAAAATCCCATTGAACTGGATAAACTGTTCAAGGAACTTTTGATCAATGTGACCAATTTTTTCAGGGATGCCGAGGCATTCGAAGCCCTCAGCGCGCTGGCTTTGCCGAAATTGTTCGAAGGCAAGC
>JBBQCU010000306.1:0-4953 GCA_038319065.1 Methylococcales bacterium | reverse complement strand
ATGGTTTGCACGATGTGGATAGGAGAATGGGACGCTACCGGCCATTGATTGGGAGCTTCATAAATATGGTAGAGACGATCCAGTTTAGTTTACGCATTGTATACCCGTTCCCTGCCCGTAAATGGTAGACTACTACTTAATTACCCCACAAGAGAAGCAAGCATGACTGATAACACTGAAAATCTTGTTTTGGAGCACCTACGACACATTCGTGGACGTGTCGATCTCATTGCCGAAAACATGAAAGAGGCAAAGCTCAGGGTTTCAACGTTAGAAAGTAGCCTGTCGCTGGTGCGTCGAGAAATTATCATCGGCGATGAAACCGGTTCCCGGCATCAGCGGGAAGTCGCTTTTTTTGAGTAAATATTTCCCTTTCTTCCAGCGTGGAAATCCTCAAAAATACCGCGACAAATTAAATTGCTACGCAAGCCCCAGCCGTCCAGGTCACTCGTTCGTCACCCAACAAGGGGATGGCTCACATGCTCTCCAATGACTCGACGCGATTTCATAAAGCCTGCATTTTCACTACGCTAACTCTTCGTGAAAACACATGCACTATCGCTTCTGGGGACTACTCGACTCCTGTCTCGCAGCGGGCGTCCATCGATCGATCGGATCATGGACCGTCTTGAGAGGATCGAACATCGTCTCTAATTGCGAAACGAAACTTAAGGTTTTGCGATGTGGGAAATCCGAGCGGAACGGGGTACTCCCGTATTCCGCCGGATGGATTCGGCCTCTGAATGGCGCTACATTAGAAACCGGATAGGCAAGATAAATATATGCCCACCGAAAACAAAAATAACCTGGAGTCACATTCATGAATTCAATCCACAAAAAAACCGCCAGCCAGGAGCCATACGATAACGGGCCTAATACTTGGCGGAATACTGGCTATTCCCTCACTGTTTCATGCCGAGCAGATCACCCATAGTTACTGATGACCTCAACGGGCTGATTAAAAGCGATTACGGTAACGGCAATGTCATCGACTACACCTACGATGCCGCCGGCAATCGGACCAGCCAAACCGTCACGCCGAAAGACACGGATGGCGATGGCATTCCCGACCAAGCGGATAATTGCACGCTGGTCGCCAATGCGAACCAGCGGGATACCGATCGGGACGGGTTCGGAAACATTTGCGACCCGGACTTCAACCAAAATAAGATTGTTGATCCTGCCGATTTTTCCAGCCTAAAATTAAAATTAGGAAAAGTCTCTCCGGTCCATGATTTAAACGGTAACGGCATCGTCGATCCTGCTGATTTTAGCATTTTAAAAACTTATTTGGGTAAACCACCGGGGCCATCGGGTTTAGTGCAGTAAAACAAACTTTAAACATCGACAAGATAAGATTCACCTGAAATCACTGTTGTAAATTTTAAATTTGGAGAAACCCATGAAAAAAACAATTAAAACGACTATGCCCGTTTTCGGCGCATTAACCCTGTTCTGTCTGGCTTTTGCTCCCGCACATGCTGCATTGATTCCGCCTAATACAGTCAGTTTTACCCAATCCAGTTTCAATAATGTTAGTCAAGGCGACAATTTGATGGTTGATTTGGCCGGCACAAACTTTACTGCAGGGCCGGATGGCGTCGCATTTTCCTTAGCGTGGGCTCCTTTAGTGCTCGGCTATTTGAATACAACTGATCAATGTTAACTTTGTTAACAGCCAGGTACAAGTTATCCCCATTCCAGCAGCAGCGTGGCTGTTTGGCACCGGTGTGTTAGGTTTGTTTGGGATGAAGCGGATACCGCGACAAAGATGCAAACACGTAATAAACTAAGGCCGTAGGATAGGTTAAATAACGTGCGGCCCACCGTGTTCGGGATTGATGTGCTTCTCTGCGTTCAACATATTCAGCAAGAAAAATAGAGCGCGTAGCGGACCCCTGCCGGAATGTCGAACTTGTGTGTATAAGGATGAGAGCCCCCGCTTGGGAACCAGGCAAAATGGACTTCATGTATTTACAAATACCCAATTTTATTTGTAAAGTGTATCTACTTCATAAAAAATGAGATTCAACCTTGAAACAAGCACTATGGAACTTGTATGAAATAACTTGTGTATTTTATCACCTCTCTCCAACTCTCTCCCGAAGGGAGAGAGGGTAAGATGTTTAAGTTATTTCATATATGTTCCTAAATAACGTGCAGCTCATCATGCGAGTAAAATCTTGATTAGCCATGTGGGCAAACAGCTTTATCGTTTGCACACCATCATTTCAAATCCGAGCCATTAAACCAAACAAAAATCGGATTAAAAATCCCTCAAAACTTCCGGCAAAAAAAACTCGCTCACCAGCATTTGCTGATGGGCAATGGCGTACACCGTTCTTCTGCCCCAAATGGGTTGATCTATACCCGCCTCGGCAATCGCCGGCAGAGACCATGTGGACGGGTGAATCAAGGCAACATCCATCGCAATGCGTTCCAGCTTGGGATAAGAAAAAATCACTTCACCCAGCGGCCGGTTGCCCAAGTGAGACAAGTTGCTTTTAACCACTTTGATAGTGCTTGACGGAATAATGCTTCTTGCCAGAATAAGCGGTTTGCCGCCGGCATGGAGTAACACCTCACGGGTTAAACTGTACTGGTGTTCAGGTAGTTTGAGTAATCGGCGCTCACTCAAAAAAGGGGTGTGCCAGCGCAGAAGCAGGATTTTGACCGCAACGGCATCACCGTAAAAATTACGTAAACGCTGGGTTAACGAGCCTGATTCATAAGTCCAGGATTGAACGTTGCACGGGAGTTTCTGTCGTAATCCCTGACGGTTTTCCTGCCATAAGGGTTCGCGGTTAAATAAAAAGCTTTTAGTCGTCAAACTTAACTAAACCTCTGCATAGTCTGTGGATGTGCCCAGCCAACGATCACAGAGGGGTTGTATGGCGTGGGGCGATTCATTAAAAATTTGCTCGCCGATTTGCTGGATAGCATCCAGCAAATCGGCGTCCCGGGCTAAATCGGCAATCTTAAAGTGCACAGCGCCGGTTTGCCGTGTCCCCATCACCTCGCCGGGGCCGCGTAATTCCAGGTCTTTTTCGGCAATGACAAAACCGTCTTGACTATCTCTTAATATACCCAGGCGCTGGCGGGCCGTATCTGACAAGGGCGCTTGATACATCAGTAAACAATAGCTGTCGCCCTCCCCTCGTCCGACCCGCCCGCGTAATTGATGCAGTTGAGAAAGCCCTAATCTTTCAGGGTTCTCGATAATCATTAAGCCCGCATCAGGCACATCGACACCGACTTCAATGACAGTCGTGGCGACCAGCAAGTCAATCTGATGGTTTTTAAATGCCTGCATGACGGCATCTTTATCGGTGCTTTTCATACGCCCGTGGATCAAGGCAATACGCACTTGGGGTAAGGCCCGGATTAAAAATTCAGCGGTTTTTTCAGCGGCTTCGCATTGTAAAACTTCCGACTCTTCTATCAGCGTACACACCCAATATACCTGGCGTTTTTTGCCTATCCAATTGTTAATTCTGTCGATAACTTCAGCGCGTCGTTCCGATGGGATCACGCTGGTTACAATGGGTTTTCTGCCGGGCGGCAGTTCATCAATAATCGAGATATCCATATCAGAATATTGTAGCATTGCCAGGGTACGAGGAATCGGGGTAGCAGTCATCACCAGTTGATGAGGCCGGGTGTTTCCCTGCTGGCCTTTTTCTCTCAGTGCCATTCGCTGATGAACCCCGAAACGGTGTTGTTCATCAATAATGATCAAGCCCAGCCGATGAAAGTGCACACCCTCTTGAAATAACGCATGAGTCCCTATAATAATTCCTGCCGAACCATCCGCCAGGCTTTCTAAAACAGCTTTGCGGGCATTGCCTTTCAACTGGCCGGTTAAATACTCAACTTTGGTTTGAAAACCTTCAAACCACACGCTGAAATTACGGTTGTGCTGTTCCGCCAATAATTCTGTGGGCGCCATAACCGCCACTTGATAACCTGCCGTTAAAGCTAGTAAAGCCGCGTAAGCAGAAACAATGGTTTTACCTGAGCCGACATCACCCTGAACCAGTCGCATCATCGGATGTTGCAAACGGCAATCCGCTTCTATTTCGGCGATAACGCGTTGTTGCGCGCTTGTCAGTTTGAAGGGCAAGGAGTCTAGAAACTGCTCTACGAGGGTTTTATCGCTGGAGGTTTGAAATACCGGTGCTTGCCAAGATTTGGTTTTATTCCTGGTTAAGCGCAAACTTAGATGATGGGCCAGCAGTTCTTCAAATGCCAGGCGTTTCAGCGCGGGAACGCTGCCGTTTTGTAAGGCCTCAATCGAGACTGATTCATCGGGAGCGTGCAGGGTTTGAATTGCCTCTGCCAAGGACGGGTAATGGTATTTTGTCAAAATCGCTTCGGGAATCCAGTCTACCAATAGCTGGGGTTCACTATTGCAGCGGCTTAACGCGTGTTTTACCGCTTTTCTTAACGTGGATTGGCTCAGTCCTTCCGTTAGCGGATAAACGGGGGTTAAACGTGTTTCCGTAACATAGGCTTCCGGATTAGAAATAACCTGATTATCCGGATGAACCATTTCCAGCCCGGCAAAACCATGACGTACTTCAGCAAAACAACTGATCAAGGTCCCCGGTTTCAGAGTATTGTGCTGGTTGGCGCTAAAATGAAAAAATTTTAAGGAGATAAAACCGGTGTCATCGCTGATTCTGCAAACCAGACTTTTGCGGCCTCTGGGTAAAATATCGATGAATTCAACTCTACCGCAGATGAGTGCGGTCATACCTGCCATCAAGGAACCGATAGGATAAATCCGGGTCCGGTCCTCATATCGGAGGGGCAGGTGAAAAATAAGATCCTGGATAACACGGATACCGAGCTTTTCCAGACGATTTGCCGTTTGGGCGCCAATCCCCGACAATTTAGCGACCGATTGATTAATGATCATTAAGTACTAGGAAGCCGGATATTCCTGTGGCT
>JBBQCU010000305.1:0-4958 GCA_038319065.1 Methylococcales bacterium | reverse complement strand
CCTTGATGTAGCATGCTGCTTATATGACTCAAACAGGCCGGTTTTTGCGCCAGTAGCGTCCGTAAATGACGCATTTTGGCATCCTGCGCTAATGCTATAAATCGCAACTCAGGGGATAAAGTCTGTAATGTCGCTATGTCGGGACAAACTTGATTGACTTGCCGCAGGGAGTTAGCTAATTCTGGCGTTTCCCTTTTTCCTTCAATAACACTGACACGATCCACCGAAACTCCGGCAATATCCGCCAGGAATTCAGCCAACCGTTGGCGGGATTCGTTACTACTGTCACCTAATGTTGCCGAAGTCGCTACAAAATGAACATCCCCAGACTGACAGCCAAAAGCATGCAAGACACGACGCAGCAGTAAGGTCAGTTCAGCCGCTTGAGAACCAAGATAAGTATGTGCTTCGTCAATGACAATCCACCGTAACTGACCTTGCGATTGCGTAAGGATTGGCCGATCTTCATTACGCACCAACAGGTATTCCAGCATGGTGGCATTGGTGACCAAAATTGGGGGTGGGTTGGCGCGTAAAGTGCGGCGACCGGCTACTTCACTTCGCCACTCACTATTGCCCTCCTCAGGGGTATCACCGTTATAAAGGCAAAACCGTAATTTACCGTTAAAGGGCTCCGCCCAGGCAACCAAACGATCTTTCTGGCTCTTGATCAAGGCGTTCAGTGGGTATAAAAATAGCGCACGCACACCGGTCAAGGGTGTTCCCTGACGTTGTTCCAGTTCTACGGCTAAATCATGCAGAATCGGGATCAAAAAACACTCCGTTTTTCCCGACCCTGTACCACTGCTAACCAACACGGAACGCTTGGGTTCGGCTTCAATCAAGGCTTGCCAGGCTTCTAACTGATGGCGATAAGGTCGTTGCGTGGCTGAAAAGGTATAATCATCGGCCACGTTTTTTTTCTGCGGTTTCGTTAAGGCCTTTACCAGATCAGCATGTAATAGTTTGCCTTTTAATCCGCCCAAACCTACTTCTGCCTGCTGCCAACCGAAAGTCGTTTCAAATACTGGATCAGCCAGAAAGGATCCTGGTAATCCAGCATCCTGCCCAAAACGTTCGCGCAAATTCTCCCTCAAGGCATCACTTCGAAAACCAAGCAAACCCAAGGCAGCGCGTGAAGCACGCAGATTCAATTGTTCGGTAAGACCTGTGTAAAAAAGTTTGGCGGTCATTCTGTAACTTCCAATGGCAAACGAGATAGTTCAAGTGTTAAAGCGATGGCATAAACTGTATCAAACCATTCCGGATCAAAAGTCCGCAACAGGCGCATCTCATAAATCAAGTTGTCGGTAACAACATGAGGATAAAGTTGACGTAATTCCTTCGTTTCCAGACAACGCAATTCAGCGGAAAAAGGCCGGCTGTTAATACTCAGGTTGGCAGCGGCGAAAGGAGCGCAACGAACAGGCCGATAACGCGGATCAAGCCGTTGGTATTGATGTTGTTCATCAACAAGTCCTTGTTGCCCTCTTTGCATCACCTCCTCACTTTGCGGCCAGTGCTCTTCAACGTCATGACGGCCCTGTAATTCTTGCTCTGCCTGATTAATCTGCTCGTCAAAAAATGCCGGCAATAGACGTGCAATTTGTAATGAGCTGTTTTGCAAATGGCGGTCTCTAAAAATACGTTCCTGGAGCCAATCGCAAAGCGAAGACCAATATCCCCGTCTTGAACTTGTACGTTCACGAAACTGCTGAAAAATGGCAAAGACAATATCGCCATTAACATCCATTTCACCCAGCACCTCGCGGAGACTTTGAAAATGCAACTTTGATGCTTCCAGCCAGCAGTGAACCGTCAGCAAAATCCAGGAGAACGGCATTTGTTCAGCCAATGCCCACACACATGTAAAGAGCTCATCATCTGCCTTAAGCAAAGCCAAAGCCAAAGTTTGGGGGAAGAACACCAGTCGCGTTAAAACATCCAGCGAACTGGTCGGAAATTCCTGTGATAGACGGATTAAATCAAATAATCTTAACCAATCAGGATGACCAGGGTTTTGTCCGAGCTCTTGCAACACGTCGGTGAGTAAAATATCGCGTTGTACGGCGTTGGATTCACGAATAGCCGCCACCAGCGCTGAATTAATGTCCTCTTCATTAATAGTTGCGTCCCGGTTTGTCACCACCCACAACAATGGCCTAAAACGCGCCCAGTCACCGTCCCGACAGATTATCCACCAAGGCCCGGCCTGCAAATTATCCGGCACATTCCAGCAAGCATCATGTTCGGAATTGACCTCCAAGGATTGTGGAGGTTTGTTAGGCGACCATAACGGAATCATTTCCAAGCGCACCCGCTGCAGCGAATCGCAACCTAGTCGTTTGAGATTATCCGCAGATAAACTAACCTGGTAAGCGGGATATTTGGGTTCAAGAAAGCAGTCGAATCTCGCTATTTGTAATCGGGCAAGACACTCACCTTGTGCCGAAGCAATATCCATTCGAACATGGGCATCAAGACTGCGGCTGCTATTTAACAGGGATGCAATACGTTCTTGCCAAACCAGCAAAGTAGTCTCACATCGCCCAGAATCCAATACTGGCAAGCGGTCGCGAAATCGTAACAGAGGCAATCCGGTGTCTAATGGACTGGCAGTGATAAGCTCAGCTTCCAACCAGTAGCCTCGTCCACCCATATGATCTTGCAGCAATAATCTCAAGCCGCCTAAACGATCCAGGGGAATGCAGTCATCACGTTGCAACATTTGCCCCGCCAACTGGAAGACGGCACCCCTCTGGGGATAGGGTAAATTAATCACGAGCGATGATCCGTTTGACCAGTGCAGATTGATCGCCATTGTTGGCAAGCTTGTCATTTGTAGCAAAGGACAGACAATTTCAATACCATCGGCAATTCTTAACGCTTGTTGTCCTGAATCAATAGTCACCGATGCACCCATCAGGCCATAAAAGCGGTAGCACCCAGGCGTGACTCCCTCGCCAATAACAGATTCGATACGGAAAGATTTGGGTAATACCAAGACCTGACGCCGGAAAACTTCTATACCTTCTGTCGCATTTTGCAATCGAAGCCAAATCCGACCGGTGCAATCCAGTTCACCTTCTCGCCAGTTACTACCGTTATTAACCGGACGCCATTGGGTTCGATAATGCGCCGTATTATTCGTTATACGCGGCAACCCACGATAAACCGGATTTTGATTGATAACTTCTTTTATGATGGTACCAACGATGCTGTAGCTTCCGACTGAATCATTAGCCGCCTGACACACCATCTGATAACGATCCTGATCAGGTGTGAGAAATTCAATGGAGCCAGCCACTCGATAAATCATTCGGTTAAGCGCTAAATGATTACCCCGCTTTTCACAATGACCCATTTCGTGAGTTTTAATTATCAGTGTTTCGGCCGCCAAGACCCAAGCCTGTTCGGCGCGAGTACGTGCTGATCCTTCACCTAAAAATTCCAGATCACCTGTCGTGCTTTTCTCAGCAAATAGCCAAGGGAGTTCGCCCCAAGGTTCGCCATTTTGGACATTCAAGGGATACTCTTTTTGCCCATCATGCAAACTGAGTGAATGTGGCTCCATCACAGCATTGTCAAATAAACTCAAGCCTCCTTGTCTTATCCACTCACGGCGATAGCGAGCCGTTTCACCTGAGCCGCCTGTTAAGGTCAGCCAGGCAATAACCTCAATCCCGGATCGCGTATTCAAAAGCAAGCGTAAGCGTGGAGGTATGCTCGTCTGTCCCAGCCATTGGCAAAGTTGTTCACCACTGATTTTTTCTGGCAATTCCAAACTTTTTTCAATCCGCCAACCGGTTGCTGTTTCCTGAAGTTTTCCTCGCCATCGCAATCGGGCATTGGCGGCACGCACTAATTCGGCGGAACGTTTAACCAAGCCTTTAAACAAGGTCTCCGCAGTCTGCTCTTCCAGTCGTAATGGCAAACGGTTCCGCCAATCAGGTATTTTTTCATCCAAAGCCGCAATAGGATTTTGTACGCTACCAATTTCGTGCTGCAATTCAACAACAGCAGCAATTAGCTCCCCCCCAAGATGAAATACGACACTTTGCCGCAAACTAAGCGGCAATCGATGTGCTTGCAGGCAAGATAGTGTTTCCGCCATTTCAAGACCGCCACAACCTTGCGCATGATAGTTCTCCAAAACAGCACGAAAAAATTGGTTAATGGCGGCAGTTTCATTTTGCAATAGCCTCAATGGCAATCCACCCTCACAAGCGATTGTGGCTAACAGACGACGGTCTCCGTGTTGTCTCAAAATCAATTTCCTCTGCCACCAATCAAGTCCTTTTACCACCCAATTTGCAATAACTTGTTGTTGCGGCGTTTCTATTCCAAGTGGTTCAAAAATTGTATCCCATGACCATGAGCCGCCAACGTGCTCTCGGCAAAATGTTTCTGCAGCATACAGACAAAAATAATAAGGAAACTTTGTTACTGAGGCGCCTTTGTTATCAAGATAACGTAGCTGTCCAATCAACTGTTCTTTTAACGCAATATATTTTTTGTCATCACATTTGTAAGCATACAATGGGCGACCATCAGGAATGGTCATTCGAGAGTGGGCAAAAAGAAAGCGTGTCAGCCAGTCATCATTTTTCATAATTATTCTTGGAAACTTCCTGTTTAACTCATGCTGAAATGCAGGTTTTTTTTCTTATGGTAGTTAAAATGTTCTTGATTACTGCCCGTAGGTTTCATTTTCCTGGTAGATATGCATTGGCTTTTAAAATTTTTAATATTAGTTGATTAAGTTAAAGTTCACCGGCTAATCTTAAAACTTCATTTTCCAATTTTTCAGAAACTCTGAAGTTTGCCTTTTTAAGTTGGGTAAAAATGTCCATGACTGAGCTAATGATGTGTTGTTGTTTGGCTTTGAGTAAAATACCTAATAAGCCAGTGAACTTCAGTTGTAGCTGTTTAGCGAGCTTTCTGGCTTTTAGATCATC
>JBBQCU010000304.1:0-4964 GCA_038319065.1 Methylococcales bacterium | reverse complement strand
ACACCCGGATTTGTTTTCCTGGGTACTCGGACAAATGGGCGAGCTTCCGCTTGCTCGAAAGAGCAGGAATCGTGCAATTCGTAACCCTTTGAAATTATTAAATGTCCCGGCTTAAGTGGGAAGCCCGCTTTTTAAAAAACACTTTCCCCTGCCCTCTCCCTGGGAGTGATAGCCCTCTCCTTTGGGAAAGGGCTAATTCTGCGCATATCTAAAATGTGTGCATAGATTAGCCCTGAGGGAGAGGGGGATTGAAAGCCGTAGTCAGATCTCATGTTGGGTATATTACAAGATTCATTCCTGGAAATGCTTTCTAGGCGGGCAGCAAAGTTGCCGGTTTGACATCAAACGCTACACAAACCCGCTCCTGGTCTGAATGGAACGGAAGGGTACGATGAAACAATGATGAAGGGAAAAGCACCAGATCTCCCACCTGCTGATCGACAACCTGACTGGGGAAATCGTCATGTAAGCGGGGATAGTCATCACCATCCGTACTGCATTCGAAACTGCCTTCATGCGCATTATTCTTTGCCGGTAATTGCAGGTAGACACAGCCGCTGATCCAGCCCTCCTCATGGATATGAGACGTCAAATAGCCGCCTTTTTTCATGCGCAGATACCAAGAACTGGTAAACTCGATTTCTCTCGGGAATCGCAAAATAATTTCATAACGGCTATCTGCAAAGCGTTGCTGGTAGTCCATGACTTTTTTACGGATAAGTGCGGCGAGCTTTTGGTAAGAAGACTCGGAACGCTGGAGTAAGTTGCCGGCGGATTGCATACCGTAATACAAGCGCCCTTGCTTTCTTTCGGCAATCGCAAGATGCTGGATGTCGTGCAATAACTCCTTGAGTAAGGGATTATCGGGCTCGGCCAATTCATCAATGCGCGTATGCACAACAAAGTCCATCGGCTCCTTGCAAAAATTATAGGTGTCATCCAGATAGAAATTCGTCGCATAGTGTGTCGATAAAGTACCCAACAAAACAGAAGCATGTTGCCCCTGCGCGGTCAGCTGATCGAATTTATGCTTGAAGACGTCGAATTGCCGGGTTTTATAGAAGCATTGCAAGGCGCGGTCTTGGGCATCGGCAAAATTCGATCCTTCAAAATAAGGGATGGCATCCTGCAACCGGTCCGCCAGGCAGAAAAACTCACCCAGATTATACTTGGCGCGATCGTGTTCGGATTCTACTGCCAGCGCCTCTTTATAGCAACGGATGGCTTCATCCATTTCGCCACGATCACGCAACGTCTCGCCCAAATCATTCCACGCATCGGCAAAGTGTGGATCAAGCCTGACGGCTTCACGAAAGGCACGGATAGCACCTTCATGCTCGCCCTGATCGTGCAAGGTAGTACCAAGGTTGAAGTGTCCGCGTGCATCCGGACGCAGAACCAATGCCTTTCGATAACATTGCTCGGCTTTCTCCAATTGTCCGCGTTGCTGCATGATGGTGCCGAGATTACCTAACGCCTCGAAAAAGCCGGGTTCGATGTCAATTGCCTTTTGGTAATGGAGTGCGGCTTCCTGCAACAAACCCTGCGCTTGCAGCAAGGTTCCAAGATTAAAATGCGCCACGGAAAAGTTGGGCTTGAGTTGCAAGGCCTTACGGTAACTTGCAATGGCCTCTTTGGTTTCGCCTATCTGGGAGAGTATCACCCCAAGATTAAAATGGAGTTCCGCAATGCGAGGATCAATCGAGAGCATCTTGCGAAAACTGGTAACCGCTTCGCGGAATTTACCCTGTGCCTGTTGGGATAAGCCCAGAATATTGTATAGAGCAAGCTGATCAGGATACAGGGCAATCATGGCTTGCGCTCTAGCTTCAGACTGAGGCAAGAGACCGCTCTGAAAAAGTTGTTGCAGCGTTTGGATTTCAGCCGGATGCGGCTGCCGCGGCTGCTTGGAATGCTTTTTCATAAAAATATTACCTGATTCGAGAATAATGGCGGAAATTTTAACACAAGCTAATCGCGGCTCATTGCATCCGATATGAAATAAAACACTAATCCGCTGTTCTTACTGCCAAAGTCAAAATGAAATCGGTTTCAATTTCGAGTTCCGGAACCCTGCTCAAGGATTGCAGAACACTTTCATTGACTCGCCACGCGAAAGGGGTCATCTGTAAAAGAGCCATTCTTTGCTGGGGATCCGGGGTGATTTTGTAAGTGATCCGCTTTGAAGTTAAACGTTCAAAACCCGGCGCTACCAGACTCTCTAAGGCATGTTCTTTTACCTCGGCATAGATTAATTCTTTTAACTGCCATAGATGACGTGGACCAGGAGTCACTGTGAGCAAGAGTCCGCTAGATTTAAGTACCCGCTTGAGTTCATTGTCATCAGATGGAGCAAATACTCTCAGCACAACATCAAAATACTGATCAGGGTATGGCAACCGGTTTGAACTGGCCACTATAAACCGGGCATTGGGCTGCTTTTTAGCAGCTGCCGCTATAGCGAATTTGGCAATATCATTGCCATGCAAGGCAATCTGCTCACTATGGTCGCAGTAGGAGGCAAGTATACGGCTGTAATAACCTTCGCCACATCCCATATCCAGGAGATGCTGGCTTCCTGCTTTTGTTCTGTTTGCATCGATCATCATCGCCACGGCTTTGGCCATAGGCTCATAAAACCCGGCCTCCAAAAAAGCACGCCTGGCTGTCATCATTGGTTTGCTGTCACCCGGCTCTCTGGAATGTTTATGCTGCACGGGCAAAAGATTCAGATAACCCTCTTTGGCCAGATCAAAGCTGTGTTGATTCTGACAGACATAACTTTTACCTGATGGGTGTAGTTGTAAAGGTCCGCCGCAAACCGGGCATACATAGAGGACATTTGAGGCTGGTATTGATTGTTGCAAAGGAAAAATTTTCATTAGTTGATGACTAACGTGCAATAAAAAATTTAGGCATCTTGCTCCCCTCTCCCTCCGGGAGAGGATTGGGGTGAGGGGATATGACAATAAAGTTATTTCGAGCATATTTCTTAGTCCAATGCTCCCCCGCAACTACTGCCCTGCCCTGCCGTACAACCATAACAGTGCTGGCGCACGGTAATAGCTGATCCCGTTAATGATGAAGAGCTGATTAACTCACTTAGATGTGTATTTTTTGAGGGATTTGCGCCTAAGGGCAGTTGTAACATCTGATTAAAATCGCAGTCGTAGACAAAACCCTGCCAATCTAGGCTCAGGGTATTTCGACACATGACGCCCGGCAGATTTTCCGGCCGGTAATTGTCTTTTAATAATTGCATATAATCATTAAACAAACCTTTACTGATCAGCATACTGCCAAAACGCTGGATAGGAAGATTGGTTAAAGCAAAGAGTTTGTTAAAAACGATGCCATAGTGCGTTTGCAGGTGTTCTTTGTAGGCTTTTTCCAGGGCCTTTTGTTCCGGCGGTAGATAAGCGCCCTGTGGATTAAAAACCAGATTCAGCTCCAGCACGCCGTCCGTTTGCCCATAACCTAAGCTGTTTAATTTTTTTAGCGCTGACAAACTGGCATTAAAAGTTCCTTTACCGCGTTGTTTATCGACGTTATCTTCAAGATAACAAGGCAACGAAGCGGTAATCACTACCTTATTAGCGGCAAGAAATCCGGTCAACTCTTCAAACCCTGGTTCTTCAAGAATAACCAGATTACAGCGGTCGATAACGGTAACATCCATTTCTCTTGCACGCATGACTAAGTATTTAAAATGCGGATTCATTTCCGGGGCACCGCCGGTTAAATCGAGCGTATGAATGTTTTCTCTTTTCATAAAATCCAGAACCAAATCCATGGTTGCCTTATCCATTAATTCAGTTCGCTTCGGCCCTGCGTTAACATGACAGTGAGTACAGCTCAGGTTGCACAAATAGCCCAGATTAACCTGCAATATTTCCAAAGCATTTCTGTTAATGGCCGGAAAATCGGTCTGTTCCAGGTAGGGTAATGTTCCGTGCATAATTAATCAGTTTTTGCTGAAGTAAATGTCGCCATAATAAGCTGTTGTTTTGCCAAGAGAGTCATCGGTGTCGGTCATAATGGCAACGGCATCAATATAACGGATCTCTTCACCAAATTGTTGTTTCAGATCGGCAAGAATATTACGTTTTTCTGTATACCAGGTATGAGTTTGATCGGTTGATGATCTGAGTGCAATCATCATCATTTTACCATTGTCACCAGCATAGGCATTGGGCCAGACTTTACCCACGGGCGAGGTGCTTGACCAGACATAATTGATAGCCTTGGATTCCCAGAAAGCCAGGCCACCGCTGATTACCACATAAATTCTTGCCGCATAATCATCGCCGGCTTTAGTCTGTTCATTGATATTGTTACCGAGCCGGTTTTTGATGTGCCAGCGCCAGCTCATAACCGGTGTCTTCTGCAAATCAATGCGCTGCTCTTTAAAAAGCCCGGAAGCGCTACTGGCGCTTTCAGCTTTTAATACCCTGGTTCCGGCAAGATCAACTAATTGATAGTTTGTCTGGCCTTTAAATTCCTTGGACTCCCAGTGATCAAGCGAACCTGATGAAAAAGAACCTATCATCAGCTTTTCGCCCGCTACCTCTGCACGGATGGCAATGCTTAAAAGCATTAAGATATAGAAAACGGCTAATTTATTGGGTAAGTACATTAGTTTTTCCAATTTAATTGAAAGAAAGTTTCGAGAACGCCTGTTGGCACCCGAACAAATAGGCCATTTATAATGAACCCGGGAATTAGCTTACCAATCAATTGTTACCGCATAATAAAGCTTTCAAGCTTTTTTAAAAACAAAAAATGCCTGAAATTTCTAAAAATAGTAGATAGGCCTAGTTTATTTTTTTTGTTGCTATATAATACCCCGCTTTACAAAGCTATCGATGCCTCGGTGGCGAAATTGGTAGACGCAAGGGACTTAAAATCCCTCGACTGTAAGGTCGTGCCGGTTCGACTCCGGCCCGAGGCACCATAAAATTCAA
>JBBQCU010000303.1:0-4972 GCA_038319065.1 Methylococcales bacterium | reverse complement strand
GTGTTGAATGAAGATAATTCCGGGCTGCTTTTAGCTGTGCGTAATCCGGGAAGTTTTTTGCAAGCCGAATCCCGCTTCTTTTGCGTAACGGCACCACAAAATATCAGGCAACCATATCTATTGTCCGACAGGCTCCTAGTAAAAAAAATAAAATTTTCATAACCTTACTCCCTTCTGTGTAAACTACCTCTAATTAAAATTATGTATCCTGTGCTCGTTAGATTAAGCATAAACTAATTTATGGCTGGTTACCAATTAACGTTGCTTGAGTTATGGGTTTATGTACTTTTTCATTTAGGAGCCAAGACTCTCTTGCTCTAACTCCCTCTGATTACGAAACGCGGCAAATTCTTCCCGCCGGCGGGCGTTGCAATATTTCCGGCCTCGATAACTTGGAATAGTACCTCGGATAACGCCAATACTTCGAGAGTACAGTTCCCGGAATAAAAGAGGTCTTGAGGGCAGCTTCCACACTGAATACCACGCGCCATAGGGGGTGATTATTCAGAGCACAAAACACAGCAAGATTTAGCCATCGAGGCGACAACTATATAGACAATTTCCGATGATAAGGACGCTATTGTTCACTGCCGCACAGGCAGCTTAGAAAATGCAAAGCATGCTAAAAAATCAGACACAAGTCGTAGGTTATTTAGTTTTTTGCTCCAGGGCTTCCAGCTTTAACCTAAAGTTCTGCTTTTGGACGGTGCTGTATTTGCAGGGGGCTATCTTTCCAGAGATAACGCCGGTAGCGTGCTTGTAGACCTCTTTAAATAACCTGCCAGCAAGGGTGGTTCGTGCGCTAATTTTCCAGACAGCCAGCCACGATCCCCAAGGTGTCTGTTTTGTTTTTTCAGGCAAGTAACATTCCTCGAATCCATTTCTGTTCAGAAAACCGCCTATGCGTACTAAAGTCACTCGGTCGGGGGCGAATACGCAATGATAACGAAAGGTGCCTTCCGACCCATTTTGGATGTTGGTCTTTTTGTAAGTAGTCATGGAATAATCTCGTTTAGTTTAAGCGCTTTCGCGCGCGCATAGGGCTGTATGCTTAATGCAACCAATAATAGGGTTTTTACCGCCATTTCCCACCAGCGGAAGAGCAAGCCTCACATGGCTTTGAGCATATGTCGATTGATTCAACACACTCTTTTAATTTTCAAGCCGTTATAATTAAGCCGTATTTCCTGCGGGTTAAATGCCGGAATTTTTTTATTTTTTTTGGAATTTAGCCGTCGATACACCTCCGACATGCCATACCCTGTTCTATTTATGCCTAGATCGAAAAAGGGGCATTGGGGAGGGGTGACCCACCCACTAAAGGTGGAAAGCTTCCCAATCCTTGAAGGCTTTTTGTCTTATGGTTCGAGTGTTAATTAAACTCGGTTCTGTAAAAAGGACGGTTAAAACGGTTAAAACGGTTATTACTAACCCTATATTACAAACTGTCACTGACAAATCAGTATCCGTCGTATGAAAATAACCGTTCTAACTGTTCTAACCGTTCAAAATTAAGCTTTCAAGACTGACCAGAGTTGCCGTTCACTTTTTACACGTCCCTTTCGAATGACATAACCGTTTACGTATCGTCCTTCATTCTGGCGCATAAAAGCGGCAATAGCTCGACTGTTCGGTTTATTACCGCCGCTAATATCAATAAGTAAGTCATTCGGTATTGAGCTGGTGTCGTCAAGGTCGATCCCTGCGTCCTGCATAACTTTGGCGACAGTTTTTTCTTGATTCGAATAAGTTCTGTGCCAAGAGCTTAAATACTCTTCGAGACGTGCAAGCTCCGGGTCGTTGTGGTAGGATTGGTCGAGCAAGTTAATTGGGTCGCCAAGGTCTGGAACCATGCTGTAAAGCCTCAAGTCCTGCCGGCTCAACCAAAGTACACATTGCCTGATAGTGTTGTCCCAAACTTCAAAACTCCCCACTGAATCACTGGTAATACGTGGACTGCCTGCCGCTATATAAGCGCTCAGGATTGTTAATCCCGCCGCACGGTACTTAAGCCAGTTCTCCCGCACTCGCGCTACGGGGTTAAACGGGAAGGCCAGCTTCGATGGTTTTTCAGTGCCGTGGTCTATGGTTGAAACGATAACCCGCCGACACAAATCTTTTACGACCGTTAGATTATTTCCGGTTACTAAAAATAAACTCCGTGTACTGAGATTTAAGTTTTCGGAAACGCCTAGTTTGCGATCTTCGTAACTTTCGCTGGTCAGAATCGAGCAAAGAATATCCGAGTCGAGCATACCGTTAAGGTTATCGATCAACACACTTGACCGTCCAGCCAATAACGCTGCCGTAAATCGTTTGCGTTGTTCTTCGGGCTCACTAGACCGGGGCATTTCCGATGGCTCGTTTCCACTGAGCCAGCTGATTGCTTTTGCTAAATAGGATTTTCCCGATCCAGCAACATGAGCATTAAATCCAAATGCGGGGGCAGTCGGCAGAATTGGCCTTTGTATCGTTGTGAGCATAGCCGCTAACGCTCCGGCTGCATCGTCAGGCCCTACAAAAGGGAAGTGTTCGAACGGTTCCCAAAGCGTCTGAAATGCCTCGCAAAGCTCTAATATTGTGGGATTTCGGGTTACTTTATAAAACCCTTCTATGTTTCGACTTTTCAATAACAAGCCTGTTTTTACATCGTAGCCGGGGCTATCAATTAACGTGTCGTCCAATCTGAAGAGCGGCCCATTAAGAAGACCAACACGCTCAGGCTCCCGCCAAGCGCCGCGATTATGAATGTAACGCGTCGCCAGTTCTGGGGGCGAATCACTAGGGAAGTATGTTTTTTTTCGACCGTCCAAGCGTAAGAAGCTGACATTTTCTTCAATATGATTTTTCAACCAGGGCTGTGTAACTGCCAGGATTCCATCATCAGCTATACGAACTAATAGTCCTGCGCGTTGGAAAGTTTCACCACTAAGGGCAATGATGTTTGAGGTTTCATTCAGGACGCGCGGCAATTCACCGCCAGCAACTTTGAGCGTCGTTGTTTGTCGATAAAGCGTATAACTTGCACCTCCGTGAGCATGACTGTAAAGATAAGGTTTTCCACCTGATTTCAAGTTTAACCAACCCGTATTTGCACCGTCATTGTAATCCGGTTCTAGCGGGTCCTTTAAATATTGATTGTGCCATTTATCAGGATCATCCATGATTTCGCCCACTGTAACCTGTGAACCATTTTTGGCGGTTAGCACATAGTCAGCAAACAATTTTCGATCCAAGATAGCTTTTTCCAGGATTAAGCGTTTCTGTTCCCGTTCTTTTTCGTCGGTAAGACCCTCCAAGCGCTCCTTAATCCATTCTTCACGAGCTGCGTGTTGCGCTGGCTTGATTGCCTCGCGTTCTGCGTTATTGATGCCAACAAGTTGCTCTTTTTCCTCGTTGCTCAGGTCTGAAATTGATGACGTATTAAACGGCTCAGCATCTGGGTTAAAAATTTGCGGTGCCGGTCGCTTCTGCTCAATCTGTTCATGTTCGGCAATATATGCGCCAGCTGCAAAGTCGAGTCGCTCAGGCTGCCAAACTGAGGCATTCAGTAAAGAGCGCGGTAACAACGCGCCCAATTTCGAGCAGACATAAAACCCGTGTCCGTTCATCCATAGTCGATCAAAAAGTATCTGCCCGAATCTGGGTATATCGCGGCCATCGGCAACAATGATATAAACGCGAATACCGCCAGCGCCTTTCAATGCTTCGCCAGTTTCTTTGTGATAAATATGGGAACTCGCGCTGTGCCATAGCACCATAGGCGCATCAGCCAACTCTGGCATAACTTCACACAATGTAGATCGTACCTGCTCAGGCGTTAACGCATCGGCTCCGGGTCCCGGGTCACAGTCGCCCAAAAAAACAGCTTTATCTTTAGGCCAATCAAAGCATTCATTTGAACGTGTAATAGCGTTGGTATCTTTGTTATCAGCCTTCCGTTTTTTTGACATTACCGTGCCTGAGTCAGTCACTGGTTTGCCGTAACAAAGGGCCTAGTTCTTTTTAAGCTTCGATAAAAACTCAGCTAATGCAGTAACGCTATCAATAGTCATGGTTTCGAATGACCCCTCGACTAATTGACCAGCGCTGCTTTTTTGTAATGTGCCTTCGTTTAATAACGTGTACGATTTGCACAGTCGATTTGGTTTTAATGCTGATATTTTTGTAACTATCATATTAAACCCACAAACACAGGTTGACACCACGCAGCCACCCGAATAAATTTATTCTTCACTCGATTAGTAGTTGTGGTAAAACGAAAATGCAGTTTTTGAACTTTGACTGCCTTGCTATGGCTATACTGGCCGGCTTTTTCAATATTGTTCATATAGAATCCTTTCGTCATCACGACGATAGTTGATGTTTGAAATTGCTGGTTATCATTCACTTGTTGATTGCTGCGGCTCATACTGCGCTAGCCATACTATTACATCGGCTTTACGTTACTTAACCGCTCTACCAATTTTGATAAAGGGAATGCCACCACCTGCCCAGCGGTCACGCTCCATTGTTGCGGTGGAACAGTCGCGTATTTGTGCTACGACTATTTGATTAAATAATGAAGTGTCGGGGGCGCTGTAAAACTCAGCAAGGGCTTGCGTTCGGTCTTGTATTTGGGCTGCCATATATTTAATCCTTCTTTGTTTAAAATTGAATTGCTAAGAATCTGTTGTACTTTCTTGTGCACAGTATAAGGCGTTGTTTCTATTATTATAATACCGTGAATTATGTGAATTTAATCATGTGAAAAATCACACCATTTAATTCTCCCGTTAAAAATGACGCTCACAAAAAAGGCGGAATAAACCGCCTTAATAAATCACATAATTAGTGCCTGAACGAAAAAGCCGTTTTTCAAAAATTCCGCATCATAGCGGGTGATTTATTTTTTAAAAAAATTTTCCTGACGCATCAAAACCCAATTATTTTCTGAATGGCTACCGTTTAATAAGAATAATTCTCGATAACG
>JBBQCU010000302.1:0-5028 GCA_038319065.1 Methylococcales bacterium | reverse complement strand
GGCGAATATCGGCATGGCAGGAAAGACAGTATTGCTCATAGGCTTTCCGGCCTTGTGCCAGCTTGGCCTGATCAATTTTCGGCAATATTGTTGCCGGCCACTGCGGCGACTGCAATTTCCACAGCAAGGCTTCAAGTTGACCTAAATGAGGGATATTAGCTGAGCTGACATGTCCGGTTTTATCGATAAGACTGGTGTTGAGTTTTAGGCTTGCAAATACCCCCAGCACTTCCCCAACGTTTCGTCCCAAGGCACCGCCGCCTTTGTTGGCAACGCTGCCATTCCATTGCACTTTGTCATGTTGCGGCGTATCCCAGATAAATGGATAGCTGACGGGTGCATTAGCTGGATGCCGATTGCCTGGAATGCCCAGTGCTGTCGCGGTAAGGGTGTTGAAAATGGCGCCAATGGCATCCAGACGGGCAAAGCCGAAGGGTGAATCGCCGGCATTCATTTTGTTCCAGCCCTGACGGATTTGGGTTATTTGCTCCAATTGTGTTTTGAGTTTCTGTTTAGCGCCTTGTTTAGCAAAATTTTCCGCCAATACATTTTTTGCAAACCGGTCAAATTTTTGGCTGTCAGTAAGGGTTGTTTGCATAGCTTTGGCTAATGTATGCAAAAAGCCTTCAATATCCGCCATTGTCGGAGCGCCATCAATGAGTATTTTATGGCCCTGAAATTCGACCTGGCCGGTATGACAAGCAGCACAGGATAAACCTAGCCAGTCCTGGGATATTTTTTGATAAGCCGGATTATTTCTTGCGGTATCCCTGGTAAATCCGATGGGTAATCCATCCGGATTCATCGCCGTTTTCTGCTGGGGGAGATAGCGAAGGCTGTCCATATGTTGGCTATCAATAAACAGCCTGGTGTTGTCAGGTTGTTCCAGAAACAAGAACCATTGGTAAGGAATAATCTGTGAGCCTTGAGAAAGAAACCAGAATTTTTGCTGGTCCCGGGCATCCCAGTTTTGACAGAGCGTCACCTCGCTCGAAAAAGCGCCTTCAAAACTGTTGGGTGTACAGTTTTCAGCATGGGTAGTTAACGAATAAAATAACCAAAATAAAATCCCGGGAAAACCCCGGAGTCGATTTATAGTTTTCATTTTCATACCTCAACCGAAAAGAGATTTGAATAATTTCTCCAGTAATCGTATAAAAAACGGCATTGGCTCAGGTTTTTGTTCCAGACGATGCTCTGCCGAAGCCTGGTAAACCGATTTTCGCAGCCGATTGATACTGCCTATCGGCTGATGCTCAACCAGTGAATGCCAGGGGGTAAACGCCAAATTTTCGCAATGGGCTTTATTTTCCTCAGAGTTGACTTCCGGTTGCGGTCTGGGAATGGTGATTTTGGCAACGCTGAAAAATGGATAATCACTTTCTTTCCATTCCGAAGACGCATTCTCAATACCCAAATCATCACCTTCACTGCGTACCTGTAGCATAAAATCAAAATGTAGATCCTCATTTCTGCTCATGGTTTCAGTCAGGACATCACGCAGATAGTTATCCGGCGGGGGGTTAGGAACTTCTGTGGGCGGGACTACAGCGACGGGCTTTGCCGAAAACTTCATGACCCGGTCTGTTCCAAACAGGAAAGGCGCTGCGCTGAAGTATTGAATCCCTAATGAGTTTGCGACCGGAGTAGACTGGATTTGCCCGACAATTTGGGCACTAGCCGCTATACGCTGTATAGCTTCCGCTGAAATATTTTCAGCTTCAATATACGCCTGGATGGCCCGTCTTTGCTCCTCAGTAATAGCGGGATTCTGAAGCTGTAGAGGGGCGAAGAATCCATCCGGTTTATCACCTTGCTGATCAAGAATTTTATCCAGCAGCAGATAATCTTCGGTGTTGGCAAAGGCAAATACCGGCTGGTTTATCATCAAAAAGTCCTGATTACACGCGCCGTTATCCTCTATTAAAACCTCACCTCCGGCATCCAGCACTTTGACTGCCATGCCACGGCTGCCATGCTTTCCTTCTTTGTCAATGTCCGGGCCGACTAAACCCGCCGCATTGGAAAAACGAATAAACGCATTAAATTGCTTACCCGGTTCCGCAAAAAGCCCCATCTGGTATTCAGGGGCTATATCGGAATTTATCGTAAATGTAGCTTTAACACAGCCATGTGATTTTGGATGAACACCTCTGAGTATTTGCTTGGGTGGCGGATAACGTTTGTCGAGCAATTTAACCGTGAGATTAGTGGTTTCAGCAATTTGTTCAGCTTCCAGTTCGGGGTTCTGAATATGCTCAAAAGGGCATCTTGATGTGTCTGTTGGTGACATGACTTGTTCTCCTCATTTTTTATAAAACGAACAACGCAAGTGAAAAGTGTGTCATTTTTAATTATGATTATCTTAACTTTTACTTGCTTATGGTTTAACGCGAGCCTTGATTGCTCTGGTAAACATCTTAAGTGCAAATATTTAAGTCCAACGGATAGAGTGGGTAGATTAAACCCTTTACAGTTAAAAAGCTATATGATAATGATACTCATCGCGATGTTTTATCTCTCCGGGCACATTACAGTTGCCAGAGCCGCTTAACCGGGTTGCAATGGATACGTAACTCCATTGACCACCGCTGCAATGCCCGGAAAAAGCTGGTAATGAATGGTAGGTGAGGGGGCGTCGCCAGTGCTGGCAGGATGAGTTTTGCCGGCCGGAATACTAATTAACAACCCCAAAGAAATTGCCCGGATGGCCCGCGTTCGCAAGTAAATCCAGCGTCCCACCCGGATAGGATGGTGGCGCATAGCATGGGAGCCCCCCGAACTGGCCATTTGCGCCATCGCCATCAAGCGTGGTGCGCGGGGCGGGTTATTCAACCCGCCCCTGACATTTGTATTCCAGCGTGATGCTTGACATACCCGCAATGACCAAAACGTTGCGACGGGGTACATACCCCGTCGCGCTTCGATATACAACTCCGTCACTTAGTTTTGTAAATCGGTGAGGTCTTCAAACGTTTTTTCCGGGGCTGTAAGCCCCGACCGGCTTCGTTTTATTTTACTCTGCCCCCAATTATCCACGACCTGACTGCCCCCCATTAACCCGGTTATGCTGTTTTCAACTCCAATCGGGGTTGCAATCCAGCCCGATAGGCCAATTTAACAAGTAAATCAAGGCTGAACCGGTTAATCTTGCCATGTTTAATGTCTGACACCCGCGCTTGAGTGATACCCAGCACCTTTGCTGCTGCCGCTTGTGTCATACCGGAATCATGTAGCCAATTATTCAACCCGGAAAGAAGCACTGCGCGAATTTCTAGTTCCGCGGCTTCATCGGGTGGAAATAAATCATTGAAAACGCTAAAACCCTCCGGAGTAATATGTTGAGCATTGTGTTCATGTGTAGCCATTATTCACCTCTTATTGCTTTAAATCGTGCTTGGGCCAAGTGTATATCCCGCTGACTAGTTTTCGGAGTCTTCTTTTGAAAGGCATGTAGGACAAAAATACTACTACCAATATTTGCCACATAGATCACACGAAACTCACCAGATATCTCTTTGATACGAATCTCGCGAACACCAGCACCTATGATAGGCATTGGTTTCCAATCGTTAGATTCTTCGCCGCATTGTATTTTGTGCAGTTGATAACCTGCCTCACGCATTGCATTGACGGGAAATGCCTTTAGATTTTCGTAACTGCTACCTTGCCAAATAATTTCTTCATTGGTGAATTATGCGACATTACGCATAATAGCGCAAAATGTTATAGCTGCGATCGGGTTGGGGTTACGGGATAGTGCCCGTCCATTCACCCGCACCAAATGCGCTTCATATATATCAACAGCTCAGAAAAGTTGGTATTGGTGGTAGAGGTTATTTCTTCATAAGCGTTTGCCCGAAGTTCCGGCGTCCGATGATGGAGCAACGTTGGGCAATCCCGAAATCCGTCGTCCTATTGAAGCATGGAAATGTCGGGCATAAACAACATGCCTGACCTGGCTTTAAGGTGCGCGGGGCAGGTTATTCAACCCGCCCCGGACGTTTGAATCCCGGCGCGATGCCTGACATACCGCATGTCCAAAACGTTGCGACGGGGTACAAACCCCGTCGCGCGTCGGGCTTTAACGACCAAGGTGTGTTGTTTATTGCTGCATTTTTTGCAGCATTCGGGACGTCTGATTTCTCATAAGGAATTTTTTGTTTCGATGTGGGACGACTGGATTGCTGAAGGGTAACAACTATTCCGGGCAATGATGTGAGTAGTGCCGTTCTACCCGATAATGCTGATATAAGGTATTATTGCGGCTCTGGATTTCTTGTTTACCGGCATTTGAAACACAACTGAGCATCCCATGAACACTGACGATATTACCAAAGTAAAAAACTATCTGCTTAATTTACAAGATCAAATTTGCACTGCGTTGGAAAGCGAAGAGTCTGAGGTTCGATTTATTGAAGATATTTGGGATCGGGCTGAAGGGGGTGGCGGTAGAAGCCGCGTATTGGAAAATGGCCAGGTGTTTGAACAGGGCGGCGTGAATTTTTCTTATGTGAGAGGTATTAGTTTGCCCGCTTCAGCAACCGCTAAACGCCCTGAATTGGCTAATCGCCAGTTTCACGCAATGGGTGTGTCGCTGGTTATCCATCCCGAAAATCCGTATGTACCCACATCTCATGCCAATGTGCGTTTTTTAATCGCGGAAAAGCCCGGTTCACCAGCCATTTGGTGGTTCGGTGGCGGTTTTGATCTGACACCGTTTTATCCTTTTAAGGAAGATGTCATTCACTGGCATGGCGTCGCACGCGCAGCCTGCCAGCCTTTTGGCAATCATGTTTACCCCACATACAAACAATGGTGTGATGAGTATTTTTTCCTCCCTCATAGAAATGAAACGCGTGGTGTAGGCGGTTTGTTTTTTGATGATTTAAATGAATGGGAGTTTTATAAGTGTTTTGCTTTTATGCAAAGCGTGGGAAATCATTACATTGATGCTTATTTGCCTATTGTACAAAAACGAAAAAACACACCGTACAGAGACCGGGAGCGGGATTTTCAACTGTACCG
>JBBQCU010000301.1:0-5029 GCA_038319065.1 Methylococcales bacterium | reverse complement strand
CATATTATCTTCGATACGGCGCCGACCGGTCATACCATTCGTTTGTTGCAATTGCCGGGTGCCTGGAGCGATTTTCTGGAAGAAGGCAAGGGCGATGCTTCTTGTCTTGGGCCGTTAGCAGGTCTGGAAAAACAGCGCAGTCAATATAAGGCGGCGGTTGACGCCTTAGCCGATCCCCAGCGCAGTCGCTTGATTCTGGTAGCGCGTGCCCAGCAAGCGACTTTGCTGGAAGTCGCGCGCACGCATGAGGAACTGGCGGAAATTGGTTTATCTGAACAATATCTGGTGGTCAACGGCATCCTATCGCAAGCCGAAGCGGGGCAAGATCCCCTGGCAACCGCCATTTGTGAGCGCGAACAACTGGCGCTGAGGACGATACCAGAAGCGCTTAAGTCTCTGCCCTGTGACCTTATCGAACTCAAACCATTTAATCTGGTTGGACTGGAAGCACTACGACATTTGCTGACTACCGACATACCGTCAACCCTTCACAGCAATGCCATCAACACTGCAATTCAGGCACCCAGCCTGTCGAAACTGGTCGATGACATTGCCAAAGACGGTCATGGCCTGGTGATGCTGATGGGCAAAGGTGGTGTCGGTAAGACAACGCTGGCCGCCGCTGTCGCGGTGGAGCTTGCCCGGCGTGGCCTGCCGGTGCATCTTACAACTTCAGATCCCGCCGCGCATTTGAGCGAAACATTAAGCGGCGCACTGGAAAATCTGACCGTGAGCCGCATTGATCCCCACGCGGAAACCGAGCGTTATCGCCAGCATGTGTTAGAAACCAAAGGCGCACAACTCGATGCCCAGGGCCGGGCTTTACTGGAAGAAGACTTACTCTCGCCCTGCACCGAAGAGATTGCGGTGTTCCAGGCTTTTTCACGCATTATCCGTGAAGCGGGCAAGAAATTCGTCGTCATGGACACCGCACCGACCGGCCATACATTACTGCTGCTGGATGCTACCGGCGCTTATCACCGTGAAGTGAGCCGCCAAATGGTTGGTTCCGATGTCCATTTCTTGACACCGATGATGCAACTGCAAGACCCCAAGCAAACCAAGGTGTTGCTGGTGACGCTGGCGGAAACCACGCCGGTGCTGGAAGCGGCTAATCTGCAAGCCGATCTGCGCCGTGCTGGCATTGAACCTTGGGCCTGGGTGATCAACAACAGTGTCGCTGCGGCAACGGTACATTCGCCCTTACTGCGGCAACGTGCTGCCAATGAATTGCATGAAATTGAAGCGGTGGCGACCCTTCATGCACACCGTTATGGCGTCGTGCCCTTGCTCAAAGAGGAACCTGTTGGGGTAGAGCGCTTACTGGAGCTGTCTGTGGGCAGCCATTAATCAGGAGATAGTCATGATCCCGGAAACTTGCTCAAAAACACACTTGTCCTTTCTCGACCGCTACCTGACCCTATGGATTTTTACCGCCATGGCGGTGGGTGTCGGCATCGGTTTTGTCTTCCCGGTCGAAGTGAATACTTTTAATAGCGCGGTTTCGGTGGGAACCACCAACATTCCGATTGCTATCGGTTTGGTCTTAATGATGTACCCGCCGCTGGCAAAAGTCCATTACGAGGAACTGGGTGATGTGTTTCGTAATTGGCGGGTATTAAGTGTTTCATTGGTGCAGAACTGGATTATCGGTCCGGTGTTAATGTTCGCGTTGGCTATTACTTTTTTGCGCGACTATCCCGAATACATGACCGGGCTGATCCTGATTGGTCTGGCACGTTGTATCGCGATGGTGATTGTCTGGAATGAATTGGCGAAAGGCGATAACGAATATGCGGCGGGCTTAGTCGCTTTTAATAGTGTGTTCCAGGTACTGTTTTATAGTGTTTATGCCTGGTTTTTTATTACCGTACTGCCGCCATTGTTTGGCATGCAAGGTAGTTTGGTGGCTATCACCATCGGCGAGATTGCCAAAAGCGTATTCATTTATTTAGGAGTGCCCTTTATTGCCGGATTTCTGACACGTTTCTTCTTGATTCGTGCCAAGGGCAAAGACTGGTACCAGCAGCGTTTCATACCGAAAATCAGTCCGCTAACCCTCATTGCCTTGTTGTTCACCATCGTTGTGATGTTTTCGCTTAAAGGCGATTTAATTGTGCAACTGCCCTTGGATGTCCTGCGCATCGCCATTCCGTTGTTGATTTATTTTGTGGTGATGTTTTTGGTGAGTTTTATGATGGGCAAAGCCATTGGCGCTGGCTATGAAAAGTCCACCACGCTGGCGTTCACTGCGGCCAGCAATAACTTCGAGCTGGCGATTGCGGTGGCCGTAGCCGTGTTCGGTATCAACAGTGGCGCCGCTTTTGCGGCGGTGATTGGGCCCTTGATTGAAGTGCCGGTGATGATCGCCTTGGTGAATGTGGCGTTTTTCTTTAAAAAGCACGGATTCACCTCAGAGACATGAGCGCGTAAGACTGTAAATAGCACTCAGTTTAAACACTTTCTTAGCGGTGTCATTTTTAAAATTTAACCAAAAAACACAGCAACATGAACCTGACCATCGGCAAATTGGCTAAACAGGCCGAAGTGACTGTTGAAACGATACGCCATTACCAACGAATTGGCTTGCTGAATGAGCCCGCAAAAGCTCAGGGTAGTTATCGGCACTATCCACCTGATGCGATAGGCAGGATTCGTTTTATCAAACGCGCTCAACAAGCCGGTTTTACTTTAAAAGAAATTGCTGAGTTGTTATCGTTTGATGGCACTCATTGTGCTGAAGTGCGAAAAATCGCCGAACTTAAGTGTCAGCAAATCGATGCGCAGATAAAGGATTTAACGACATTGCGTAGTGTCTTGGACAGCCTGGTTAAACGTTGTCAGACGGATGCCTCCACAGAACATTGTTCCCTCATCGATGCCCTTTCAAATGAAACGGTCATCAAATCCTGAGCATTTAAACAATCATGCAATTACTGCTTGACTCTGTTCTTTAGCACGGGGTTTAGACTTCAATCCTAACTTTATAAAATCTGAAGTTTTTTGCATTCATAATGTTTTTGTTAAATCTGGATGACCAGACGCTTAGTTATTATTGAGGAACCTTCTTATGACTACAGAACATGAAATACCCCCCAAAAAAGAACTACCCTGGCTAGGGATCGGCACAGCACTAGCCGCCATTGGCGCCTCGGTCTGCTGTGTCGGGCCTTTGCTGCTCTTATCGCTTGGCATAGGCGGCGCATGGATGAGCACCTTAACCTCAATGGAATCAGTTCGTCCGTTTTTTATCCTGCTAACCCTGGTTTTTATCGGCTTGGGGTATCGCAAACTCTATGTGCTACCGGAAAGTTGTGAAGCCGGTACAGCGTGTGCGTTACCGGAAGAAAAACACAAGCAACGCATGATTTTCTGGGCAGGATCAGCGCTAGTCTTTTTGCTTTTGGCCTTTCCCTGGTATGCCCCAATTTTTATGGCTTAAGGAGAATCATGATGACAATTAAAATTATCTTGTTAATGTTGAGCTTATTCGCTGCTTCTTTATTTCTAAAGGTAGCCCACGCTGAAGCAGCCGTTCCTGTTCAAGTGCAAAAGCAACAAACTAGCCAATCGGTTATATTGGATATGCAAAACATGACTTGTGCGCTATGTAAATTCACCATTAAAAAAGCCTTACAAGGCGTCGAAGGTGTAGAAAAGGCGAATGTTTATTACGATTCGAAAACGGCCAGTGTAACTTTTAATCCACAAAAAACCAGTGTGGACGCTTTGTTTAAAGCCACCACAGATGCCGGTTATCCGGCAACCGTCCTCCATCCAATAAACAAATAAAACTACGAAGGCAAGGCTATGTCTCATTGTTGTTCGGGCAGTCACTCGAAACCCGCTACTCAGGCTTGCCCTCAGTGTGATGCGGCTTGTAAAAGCGTTGAAATGCCCACCCTTTACCATCAAGTCAGGTTCCCGGAAAATCTGGACACAATTTCAGATACCTATTATTTTTGCCCAACTAAAGACTGTTCAATCGGTTATTTTTCAATAGCCGGAAACAGTGTTCATAAACAGCATTTACGGACGTATCAAAATATTCAGAAAGACACATTATGCTACTGCTTTGATGTTGATGCAGCCGACTATTTAACAGCACTTAACACTAACCATGCAGATACCATCACAAACTTTGTCATTCAACGAACAAAATTAGGCGAGTGTGCTTGTGAAATCAGAAACCCGTCAGGCCAATGCTGTTTAGCGAAATTTAAGCATTTGGAAAAAGAATATAACTCAACAACATTGGACTGACTGAAAAATAGCATGACACGAATATCTTTGATAGTCCGGTTTTGACTGGGAATGCCAGTGGGTTCGCTAAAATTGACCGGCCGCTTTCCGTGGGTATGCTGTCATTCTGAAATCTGAATCGAGTGGCTCTTGTGGGTCGTTTGCAGCACCTCACGACCGTCCGGTTTAAGGAAACGTAAAATCATAGACGACAGGCTGTTATGGGTCGTTAGCAGCCAGTCAATGTCAGATTCATTTGAGACTAATTTTTGAAGCAGTCAGATCGAGTCTGAAGTTTTACAAAATTTCTAGGCTAAATTTAACCTGACAGACACTTCTAAGAAACCAGTAACTGCAAGATTAGGTTTGAACCACTCCAGATTACGAAAGCATTTTTAGCAATTATTTCATGAATAAGCCCCACCGAATTACTTCTATGCTTTAAAAACATATTGCCGATGGTAGTCAATAAACTCCCAATGAGGCTGGAATTTTTCTGGTAATTCTATCATTTTACCGTTATATGCCAATAATGCTGAGTTGAAAAAATGATCTGCATTTGCTGCATATTCGGGGGAAACACTAATCGTCATATCCTCAGCGATAGTGATGATGCCAGAATCAAACGCTCTGTCATGTAGCATCGAGGCTACCCACTTAAGCCGGGACAAAATTAGAGCTAGACTGTCGTATTTTAGTATCATGAGTTAATGACTAAAAAAACAATACAACACAGAAAATACGAGCAGCTAGCTTAGCGATTATCGTTGAAATAGGCCGAGGTGGC
>JBBQCU010000300.1:0-5045 GCA_038319065.1 Methylococcales bacterium | reverse complement strand
ATCAAGCTCATTTCTTCGCCAGTAATAATCTCGCTATTGCAGCAAACAATTTTCACTCTTTGGGCGGATTTGACACGACCTTCCCTTTGGCGGCGGCGGAAGACCGTGAATTTTGCGATCGCTGTTTAAAAAAGCGATACCGCCTAGTTTATTTGTCAGCAGCCCAAGTTGACCACGCTCACCACCTCAACCTTGGTAGTTTCTGGCGACAGCACTTTAACTATGGCCGAGGAGCATTTCACTTTCACCATATCCGAAGTCAAAGGGGCTCAAAGAAGATTCAAGTCGAACCGCTATCCTTTTATCTCAAGCTACTCATCTATCCCTTGCGACACCGCTCAGTTGTCGTCGGATTAATACTTTCCAGCTTATTCTTTGTCTCGCAAGTCGCCAACGTTGTCGGCTTTTTCTGGGAATTAGAGCGACAAAATAAATTTATGTCCCGAAGATTTTGTCAAAAAGACCTGTGAACAAAGCCAAAATAGTAATTATTGTCTCAAGGCGTTCACAGGAAACATCAGGAATTAAAATACGGCAACGGTTTGATGCCGAGGCGTTGGTATACATGCCAGCAGTTTATACTGTTTCGTAAGGCCATGCCGAGTGCAGCGGCTGCAGCGGCGCCGTTCAGACCCCAGCAGGGTATGAGAATCAGCGCAAGCAGTATGGTCACTATCAGAGCGGCGAGTGTTCCTTTGACGGCATCCCTTTCATGCCCGGTCATCATCAACAGAGAACCAACCGGTCCTGTAATAACGCACAGTAACTGGCCGAAGCACAAAATGGCTAGTGCATTAGCTCCCACGGCGAACTCGGAGCCATATAGAAATCGCAGAACCCACTCACTAAAAAACATCAAGGGCAACGCGACAGGCAGGGATGCAAGAAGCGCTACACGCGTTGTCTTTGCCGTGAGACGAGACAACTCCTGGAGGTCACCTTGCGCATGGAGGCTGGAAAAAGCCGGAGCGGTTGTGACATTCAATGCAGCGAGCACGAAAGTAACCAGCTCCGCTCCTCGCGCGCAGAGACGATATATCCCCGAGTTCTCGACGCCGTTAATCTGCCCTAGCATTATAACTACTATCTCGGTATTGAGTTGCTGGGACCCTCCCAGAACGAGCAAAGGCACTAACCCGCGAAACCAGTATCGGTCTTTGTATAGCGGAGCAACTCCGAGAATTTCGGGCGGCAGTCTTCTGCTGATGAGTACTAAGCCTACAAGCAGAACACCGGAAGCAGCGATGACTTGAATCCAAACAAGAGTAAGCGCATTAATTTTCAGGTCGAAGCCCCCAAGCATTGCGACTATGATAAGAAGTATTAGAGGGGTGACAATGTGTTCCGGGAACTGCCCCCAGATGACGTGGTGCAGTCCACGGAGAACTGCGCTGCAGAATGCATTAAATGCGATTAGTGGAATCAGCACTAGCGCCGCAAAAAAGGCAGGTCTTGAATCGGGAGCGATTTGTACGGAAAAGAAAACGAATAGCAGACCGATCAAGAGCAGCATCACTGAAGCGACGATGCTGGACTGCACGCCACGCCTTAAAATACCACCCAGGTGTGCCCACTCGCAACGCACCCGGTAAATCGCTAAATGGCGGATCACCGATATAGAAAGACCTCCTGTGACTGGCTGAAGAACGAGTCCGACCATTGCCAGGCAATAAATGTAGATTCCATAATCATGCGGTCCCGCAACGCGAACCAGAAGAATGCTGACTGTCAGATTCAAAACTGGAGCAACTGCCTGAATGGCAATGCTGCCAATCGCTGAGCGTGCGAGTGGAGTGTTGGCGGCAGCTAACTTTCGTAGCGTCATATTGATATACCCAGTCTATTCTTATTCTCGGTCAATTTGCCAAGCTGAATGGTCTGCACAACGACGAGTAAGCATATACTGCGTATTTTTAAAGGATACACCGGATGAGAGCCATTATAAAATTATAGCTCATTGTTTTTATTGTTTTGCCATTTTCTCTGGTGTGACGAAAGTTAAAATTTCGCCAAAAATCACCGTTCGACGAGAATTTGAAGTTACCCTTTTCGTTTCCTGAATATAAAATGCACGTAATTTCAAAGCCAATTGAAACAATAGTATATCTTATAGAATATCACTGCACATAAACGAAAATATTATTTAGACAATTTTAACCTTCGTCCGCGAAAAGCCTTGGATTAAAGGATGCCCGGAGAGATTTTTAGGAAAATGGCCGCATGTATTACACCGGTTGTTTATCAGGTATTGCACTTAAGATTTGAATTAGAGGATTATAGTTATGGTTAATAATGGTCAGAACATCAGCGTCATTATGCCCGTTTACAATGGCATCGGATTTCTTGAGAAAAGTTTACCGCCCCTCGTTGCCATGCTTGATAGAAAGGAAATACTTGAGCTTATCGTCATTGATGATGGCTCTCAGGATGAATCAGCCGTACTGGCAAAAAAGTTAGGGGCAACACTATTGTTCTCAGGAGGTCGTAAGGGGCCGGGAGCAGCACGTAATATTGCAGCCAAAGAAGCGCAAGGGGAAATTTTGTGGTTTGTCGATGCGGATGTTGTTGTCAGGGCAGATGCTGTTAAAATTCTTAAAGACGGCTTTATAGACAAGGACGTAATTGCCGTTTTTGGATCCTATGACGACAAACCAGCTGCCCAAAACTTTTTGTCGCAATACAAAAATATGATCCATCATTACTATCATCAGCAAGCCAACAAAGAAGCATCAACATTCTGGGCAGGGTGCGGTGCGGTAAGAAAGGAGGCTTTTTTAGCTGTCGGCGGATTTGATATAGAACAATTTAAATATCCTTCTATTGAAGACATTGAACTAGGCTATCGTTTACGGGCCGCCGGTGGCCATATCCATGTACTCACTGAACTACAAGCTACTCATCTTAAAGTATGGCGATTCATTAATTTGGTACATACAGAATTTTTCCGTCGAGCACTTCCCTGGTCGCGATTGATACTTAAGCAGAACCTATTAATAAACGATCTAAATGTCAGTGTAATTGAACGCTTTCTTGCACTAATTGCTATTGTCCTACTGCTCTCGGTTATTACCTCGGCTTTTAATTTATTGTCATGGTGCGTACCTTTGGCCTTGCTATTTGCGGCAGGTATGGCAAATTTCAGGCTAATAAAATTTTTTTATCGGCGTAAAGGCTTGCTTTTTTCATTTAAAAGCTTGTTTTATCAACAGTTTTATTACCTCTACAGCTCAACGGCATTTTTATATGCTTTATTGGGAAAAGTATTAACCGACAACAAAATGTGATTTTTTACACAACTTGCGGGAAGAGGGAATCATACTTGAGTTATTTATCGGGTTTATTGACAAAAACAGGCTAATAGGTGACCCTGAACGCCTAAATCTTAATCACACCATTCCCAGGGAAAGAAAAATGAAAGATGAGGCATTCACTTTCGACCAAATTCATATTGAAGTGGCCCGTAACGCCACAGATGATTTTAATTTGTTTCATGATAAGCATAAATGGTTACAGATTACTCATAACCCGTTCAGGGGGCCTATCGTTCTGGGCTATCAACTAAATACCCTGATTGAGTATCAAATGCGCCTGCACAGGGAAGCGCATCATGAAAACCGGATTATTGCCGAAAACAAGCTGCGTTTCAGTAATTACCAAATTACTTTTGTTAACGCTGTCCGCCCCCGGATGCCTGTTTATCTGGATATTAAAAAAACACTGATCAAAACCATTCCCAGCCTAACTCTGTGCAACCGTATTACCATGAAGTCTGATGGCAAAACCGTGTTGCTGGGGTTTAAAAAGGAAACACCAGCTCCGCTATTTTTGCCCAATACAAAATTTAACAAGCTACCTGACCTTAACGAAATCCCTGACTGTACCACCATTCCCGATACAGACTATTTTCTCAAACGGAAATTTATGAATAACGGTTCTGTTAAAAACTTCCTGTCGGGGTCTTTGGCCGAGCAATCCGATTATTTTGATGAGTTAATTCAGCTTGCAAATTACCCGGAAATATTTCCTTGCAGCCTTACATCCGGCGCCTTACTGGAAAAAGCGCAACTGGAAAATCATGATTTTAAACTCAATCCTATGGTATATACCTCCCATGAAATCTCGATAGACCGGCAGCATTTAAGCCGTCTTAAAAATAATGACAAACTGCATATCCTGGTTAAACAACTTCCGGAATCCAGTGATAACACATTGAACCAGACCAATATTATGCTAAGAACTTATCAATGTTACGGCCTCTTACAGAATAATGACGTTTTATTCAGAATGACGATGAACCTTGTTCCTCTAGAAGAAATACTTAAAAACCTCAGGCAGAAAAAATAGGGCGGCTTAGAAACGTGCATGAAATAGCTTAGGCATCTATCAGCTCTGACTATTCTGGTGTCTTTACGCCGGATTTTACAATTTTTTAAGTACGCTTTTGCTAATAGCATTTACGAATTCTTCACCATTTTCATAATCTTGGCTTTGTATAAAATTGACAATCGACATCACCAATTTTTTAGTCTCGGTTATTTCTTCAAATGAACGGCCGCAGCCTTGGCAATGACTGCCTTCATAAGTGCATTTGTCACTACAGGGATTAAATTTCATAAGGTATCCTCTTGGTTGGTTATAGCTATATTATCGCATTACCCATTAGGATTCACATAGAGCCATTCAATCTCTCTTCATCCGGCTTCGACAGAGAAAATAGATCCTGCTGACGGATCGCCTGCATAGACTGAAAGTCATCCAGTTGCACACCGGCTTTTTGATAGGCGTAGCCGGGTTTGAAAATTGCTTCCAACAGTTGCCGGCCAACGGCGGCCAGATAGCGCGTATCCTGGCTCGGTACCAGCAATTGCCGGCTTGCAGCTCGTTCATAGTGCGGTTCATCAGGCTTGAAGGGACTGGTACGAATGAACACCGATAGTCGGCGAGCCAGTAACTGTTGCCCTCTGAGCTTTTCAGCCGCACGCGCACAAAACCGCGCTATCGCCATCATCAAGGCATCAAAAGTGATGATGCCATGCCTAAAGCTT
>JBBQCU010000299.1:0-5049 GCA_038319065.1 Methylococcales bacterium | reverse complement strand
GGAAAAACTGTTGCAACGGGGATCAGCCGCCTTGACTGATGCCGAGCTGCTGGCCATTTTTTTACGGACGGGAACGCCTGGTAAGTCAGCCGTGGATTTAGCCCGCGAACTGCTCACTGACTTTGGCTCTTTGAAAGCACTTCTGGATGCAGACCAACAACGCTTTTGCCTGGGTAATGGCTTGGGCAGCGCCAAATATGCGCAACTCCAGGCTGTACTGGAAATGGCCAAGCGGCATTTTAAAGAAATACTCCAGCGCGGCAATGCCTTAACCAGCCCGGAAATTACCCGGGCCTATCTCAGCGCGCAATTACGCGGTTATAGTTACGAAGTTTTTGCCTGTTTGTTTCTTGATAACCAACACCGGGTTATTCAACTGGATGAATTGTTCAGAGGGACGATAGACGGAGCCAGTGTTTACCCAAGGGAAGTCGTTAAACAGGCGCTTTATCATAATGCGGCGGCCGTTATTTTTGCCCATAATCATCCTTCCGGTATTTCCGAGCCTAGTCAGGCAGATAAACACATTACCGAGAAACTCAAACAAGCCCTAGCCTTATTCGATATCCGGGTACTGGATCATTTTATAATTGGCGACGGTGAACCTTACTCTTTTGCAGAACATGGTCTTATTTAATAACATATTGTTTTATATTATAATTTATTAGTTGTCATTATGGGTACGCCTACCGGTACACTTTTAAATTTAGCTGGGTCGTTTTACACTAAAAATTTATCTTTTTCTCGATGGCAATCGTTGCCGGCTCACGTTTAAAAGCTCTGCGTTTTCCTGTGTGGATAATTCTGCATGAATCGGGATAACAGTTATCGCATTGCCTTTGGACATTTCCGTCAGGATGTCCAGCAACAAATTTATAGCAAAGCCGGGTACTATCAAATCATCTGATTCATTGTTATCACTGGCTATTTTTAAATGCAACCGTTCATTATGGGCATATTTCGATAATGCCCGACTGGTTATTTTTGCTTCTTCCGCTTCTTGTGGGGTGGGTAGGTGGACGATTTTAGATACAGTCATTTTCGCTTACTCAAGGTATTTTCGTTGATAATGCGCTGTAAGCGTTCGATAAAGCTTTGCCGGGTATGATTGGCCGCCAGTAATTCCTGCAATTTCTGCTCAATGAACTCGCGTAAATGCGCTACTTCCATATTCTTTAAAGGTGATTCCTTGTACCTGGTTTGCAAGGCATCAAAATTCAGTGCGCTGACATCGATTTCCTTTTCCCGATTGATCCGGTAACTAATCCAGTTTTCCTTGACCCTATCATCGGTCAGAATGCTTTCATCCAGCAGTTCGGCAATGCGTTTTTTAGCCTTCTCAATATTGCCATGATCAACATTAGCATCCACACAGCCGCGCAGATATTGAAAGATGGTTACCCATTGCCGGTCGGTTCCCTCGCCGTTCAAAATATCGGGTTTACAGGCATCGTATAAACTATCGATGGTATTTTGATAGACATTGAATTGCTTGCGATGCTCGTCATTGGCTATTAACTTATCGGTATATTCATCAAATAATCCAATCTTATTGAAATTATCGGTTTCATAACGAATCTTGCCCAGGTTAATATCCAGCGATAAACAATAATCAGCCCCTTGTTGAATCGCATCTTTTAGCAACTGAAATAGCACTGATTTATCCTCGGCGGCCACTTCCTGCTCTTCTGAATCCCCCTCCTTGCGGCGACTGTAATCAGCCAAGGCCTTATTCAAATTTCTAAACACATTGAAGTAATCCACAATGATGCCGCAGGTTTTACCGGGCGCAGTGCGATTGGCGCGGGTAATGGTTTGCATCAGGGTATGATTTTTCATCGGCTTATCAATATACAACGTGGAAACCGTCGGGGCATCAAATCCTGTTAACCACATCGCGCATACGAACACCAGTTTCAGCGGGTGCTCCGGGTCTTTAAAATTATCCTCAATAGTCAAACCGTTTTCATCCGGCTGATTCATGCGTTTGCGATGGCGAGCAATATCCAGGCCCTGTAGATTAAATTTTTCTTCCTCACCCGCTTCTTCACTCACAACAACCGCCATTTCAACAGTTTTCATGTTATCCCGGATGCCTTTTAAATAGGCTTTGCGGCTGTTGTCCTGGCATTGGCTGATTTGTTTATTCAGCGCTTGAATTTCCGCTTTCCACTGCAACTCAACCTTGTTGAACATTTTTATCGCAGTATATTTATCCAGGCAGATCACCATTGCCTTACCTTGATAACCACGCCTTGGAAAATGCAGCACAATATCCTTGGCAATGGTATTCAGCCGGTCATCCGCCGTTAAAACGCTAACCATCGACGCATATTTATTCTGCAACCGTTCAATTTGATGATCGGTTAAATTCTCATCCTCGAAAATCTCGCAAAGCTCATCTTCCAGATCGTCATTTTGCACACAGACTTCCGGAAGCCGCCGGTCATAAAACAGTTTAACCGTGGACTCATCCTCAATAGACTGCGCAAAATCATAACGCGACACATAATCGCCAAACCATTGTTTGGTTTTTTCATCTCTTGCCAGTAGCGGCGTACCGGTAAAAGCCATGTATTGTGCATTCGGCAATGCCTTACGCATGTTTTCGGCCAAGCTGCGGTATTGCGTGCGGTGCGCTTCATCGACGATCACGATGATGTCATCCCGCTCCGATAACACCGGATAAGGCTTACCGGCCGGGTAACTGAACTTTTGAATCAGTGTAAATATATAACGCTTGTTGGAACCCAAAAAATCTCTTAATTGCTGACCGTTTTTAGGGCGGCTCGATTGCTTTTCTGTCGTAACACCGGTATTTAAAAAGTTGCGGTAAATCTGCCGATCCAAATCATCGCGGTCGGTGACGATCAAAAACGTGTAATTGCCGTTTAACTTATGAAAAATCTTGCGGCATAACATCACCATCGAAAAACTCTTACCGCTGCCCTGGGTATGCCAAAACACCCCCAGCTTGCCGTCGTGATGGGTTTCGATGGAGACCACCGCTTTATTCACGCCAAAAAACTGGTGATTTTTAGCGACCACTTTATAGCCGTGGTCATGATAGAGAATGAAGTTTTCAATGTAATCCAGCAGGCGGTCTTTTTGAAACAAACTGCGCACCGCATAATCCAGGCTGATTTGCCTGGCGGCAATCTGCTTGCGGTTAATACGTTGTTCCTCGTCATCCACCCGTAACCAGTGGCTGAAATGCTCCCATTGACTATCAAAACCGCTGATTCGCGTTTCCCGTGCGTTGGACAATAAGGTAATCGCGTTGTAATCGAATAACTGCGGAATATCGTGTTTGTAAGCGGTCAGGTTGTCATCGAAGGCGCATTTAACCGAAACATTGGAGTTTTTCAGCTCGATCATCACTAACGGCAAGCCGTTCACGTAAACCAGCAAATCCGGTCTGCGCCAACGTGTGCCCTTTATCCAACATTGCGCCACCAACAGAAAATCATTGGCTTCCGGCCGGTCAAAATCCAGCACCTTGACTTCTTTAGGTTCCTGGCGTCCGAAGCTATTAGTGACTTCAACTTGCACACCGTCGCGAATCAATTGATAAACCTGTTTATTGGCGTCAAAAGCAGAAAATTGTGTGCGAGACTCTGTGAGTTGTTTAACTGCGGCATCAATTGCCGATTCGGGAAGATCGCTATTTAACCGCCGCAGCGCTGTTTGCAAGCGGTCCACCAAGACAACTTGCTTTTTATCGGTACGCCGGGAACCATCGTTTAAATCCTCGGCGGTGGCTGTAAAACAATTCAGGTACTCATAGTCCAGGGTTTCATTGCGAAATACTTTGGTAATGTCGCGCTCAATATCGTCCTCTGAAATGAAATTGGCCATGATGGTTGATGCTCAAGCGTCCGGGTTAATGGTTTTTATTAGCCGTGGCATCATAAAGTGTTCCAGAAACATATTTATGAAGAATGCTCGCTACTAAGGTTTGATAAGGCAACCCTTCTTCCAACGCCCTTTTTTGTATGGCGGTTAAATCTCGCTCTGAAATTTTGATATTGATTCTTTTATCTTTTTTGCTGGTTTGCGCGGCGGCAGATTCAATAAAGCGCTTGCGCTCAGGTGTCATGGTTGACTGAAATTCGCCAGCGTCAAAGGCTGCCAGCAGGTCTTGTTCTTCTTGATCCAGGTTAATGTTCTTCATGGTTTACCTCCAAGATAGTGCTTGGTTGCTTTTCTACTCGGTACGATGGTTTTAAGAAAAATTTCTTCGTCAGTTTCCACATAAGGAATCAAACAGGCATATTCATCAATAGCCACCACAAACACCCGTTGGTGAGCATACTTTTCAGTGTTTGGGTGCGAAATATCATCCAGCAGACCACCTGATTGTAAACAGAACACGACCTCTTCAAATGAAATCCCTCTGTCTTCAATGAGTTTGCGGTTTTTTTCCGGATTCCAGTTGATAGGTTTCATCGTTAATGATTATAGTGCGATTGTCTGTCTATTGTCTTTATCGCGACAGACCGCGAATTTAAAATGGTGCTGTTGAAGGATTTTATAAACTAGCATTGGCTTGTTTTAGGGTTAATTTGCCACTGATTAGGCGGGGAAGTAATAGATTGCGGGTTTTGGTTAATGTGTCTATTTTTTCTTGCAATACTTCAACTTGATCGAATAAAGGGTTCATTAAATTTTCAAACTGGTTTATTAAATCCTGTGGAGGTAGAAAGAGTTTTGTTGAATATGCCTGATTTCTATTTAGACCTGGAACTGCGGCATCTGAATTAATAAAGTTTTGATTGCTAAGCATATAAAACAAGAAATACCAGTTATTCACTTTAGGAACTACATAAAATACTGTATCAATTGGAAAAAATGGACGGTTTACAAAATGAATTGCACCAACATTTCCTTTCCTGCCAACAATAATACCTGTAGTTTCTTGATTTCATAAACAGTTTTTCTTGCACTTATCCGGCATTTTTATCTCGGATTAATTGATTCTATAAATTAACTTTTTCTCACATTAATTGCACCTGGTGATTTACCTTCTCACATTAAGTGATTTTATCT
>JBBQCU010000298.1:0-5068 GCA_038319065.1 Methylococcales bacterium | reverse complement strand
ACGTCGTATTGAACGCCCAGGAAATAAATCAGCTGACCTTCACTATCAAAAAGAGGGGTAATGGACAGGCGGTTATAAAAAAGTTCGCCATTTTTGCGAAAATTTCTCAGGGTGGCTTCAACCGGTTTGGCATTTTTAATGGCATCACGGATTTTTTGTAATTCCTCCTGATCTTTTTCCTGTCCCTGCAGAAACCGGCAATTACGCCCCACGGTTTCTTCATTACTGTAGCCGGTTATTTGTTCAAAGGCTTTGTTGGCATAGACTATCGGATTATCGTCCTGGTCCGGATCGGAAAGGGTAATGCCATTGACGGAACCATCCAGAATCTGGGTCAGAATTTGAGGAATAATACCGTTGTCTTTTTCTACTTGAAATTTCATTAATACACTCCGGATAATTTATTTTTTGGCTTATTGACTGCTGGTCATCTTTCTTGAACAAGGCTTAGCCCCGTTAATATTCGTCATGACTCTATTAAATTCTTCAGATTTCTTACCGTACGTTTAGCGCCTTCCTGCACGGCAATATGGATCAGTTTTTCAAAAGGCAACATAAACAATTCAAGTTTGAGTAATTCAAACGTAAAGGTTATCTGTGTGGTGGTGGACGGGTTTGTTGAAGCGAAGACATAACTGCAACGGTAGGCATTGGAGACGCCTTCAAAAACCAGTTTCTCACATTCTTTGTAGGTTGTTATTTTAAAAGTGGATTCACTGCGCTGCCCATTATCAATGCGCACCTGCCGAACCAGGCTGTTAAGCTGGAGTGGCGGTTTCGATAACAGCTCTAATTCCTGTACTTCCGGTGACCACCTGGGGTAATTTTCAAAAAAATCCACGGCAATAAAGTTAAAAACCGACTCCACCGGCCGATTGATGGTAATACTTCCTGTTCCGGAAGCGCCGCGACTCGAGGTTAAACCAAACATTTTTTCCTCACTTTTTCAGGTTCAAATCAACAAAGCCGATGCTTTATTGTCATTTTGAGTTACCAACATATCATAATTAACACATTTGGCAATTTTGGCCGGGAACCAGGCCTGTCAGGTTTTAAAAACCTGACAGGTCTAAATTGAGAGGTTACGATCAAAAGACATAATGATTCAGTTTAAGTGGCCCGGATTTTTTTCTGGTTACGGTATTCATAATGACTCGATATCAATGTGTATTTCATTACGGCGAAGAAACGGCAGCGTCCAGGGCGGATCGTAAGCGGCAGAGCGTGAAGGAGAAATAGCCTTGTAGCCCTGTTGGGTTAACCAGTTTTTTAATTCTTCGGACTTTTCTTCAATGCCTTGCTCAGACAGGCTGCCGGAATAGCGAATGACGGCGACTTTTTTGCCGGGTATCTCTTTAATTAATACAGCAGGATCCAAAGGGACCGGTGCGGTTGCTACTGAATAGTTCGACGGGAGCACAAAAGCCATCAACCAGACTGCCCCCGATTGTTGCTGAATGACGGGCGCGGTCATAGCCATGGTTTCAGCTTCCTGTTCTTGGATAACAGGGGCTGTCATCGCTATTTTTTGCTTCTTTTTGTTGTTGCCGAAAATATACCCGGCGAGGCGTTGAAACCCCTGGCTGCTGCTGTTTTTATAATCAGCAGTAACCTCGGTTTGCGCGACAACCATTGCCGGGTACTGTCTGATCTGGATGTGCCCGTAATCATTAAGTACCTGGTAACTGGGCTCGTCTGCCGAGCGTATGCCAAATACACTGCAACCGGCCAGGAATAAAGTGGTTAAAACGGTGATCAATTTCCTCATCGGATGTCCTTGGTTTTCAGTATTTCCTATACCCTGTTAAGTTCTTTTAGCAGTCTATCGGGAAAGGTCAAGAGAATACATAATTTTTTTTGATTAAAAAGACTTTATCCAGGCTATTTCAAGACAAAATGATCCTGGTTGTTTGTCCGCCAAAAGAAAGCCGATCTGCCTGATTTGTTCCGGATGTAAAACGGGTGCGCCTGGAACAGGCCTGCCTCTGAAGCTTGCGCTAAAACTATCAAAAGGCAGGGTGAGGGTCTGCCATTGACGGGTATCGGTTGCAAATAAAGTCCGGTAGGCTATGCCATCAACCTGTTCATCGGTTTTTACCCGGAATTGATAGGTTCGGCCATCACCTTTCACTTTGAGGATGACGCCATTACAACCATTAAGGTTGTAATTATCGGAGCGCCTGCGTATTGAGGCAAAACCACCATTATTTTCCAGCGCTAGTTGTCCGTTAAATAGTGCAGTCGCCGCCGGTGATAGTTCAATGCGGCTTTGCGAAAGTCCGCCCATCACATCATCATTAATAACCATCCAGCGTTGGCTTTCCTGGGCATCAGTAAAATCAATCAACATATTATTTCGCTGTTTAGGTTAGGTATTAGTTGTGATAAAACGGAGTCTATCATTGTCCAGGTCTATTCTATCCAGTTTGACAATCGATTGAAATCAGATACTTTGTATAATCAAGACATAAATTACTACTATAACAACACGATGAGGGCTAATGATGAAACGATATAATTGCTTTTGGATTTTTGTTTTACTGCTGGTTACCAGCACTTCCTGGGCTTACGGTGGCGGCAGTAGCAGCAGCTCAAAAGCCTGTGCCAAACCCAAATTTATTGATTTTGTTCCGGCTGAAAATGCCGAAGTTGCTGCGGGTTCAGTCTTCTCTTTTACGGCGTCTGCAAATACACACCCGGAGAGCATCAAGGTTACCGTTAAAGGGCTGCCCGCTACCATCAAAGTTTCACCCAAAAATGCGGGGAGTAGTTTTGAGGTAAGCGGAACGCTACCCGCCTCATTAAAAGGCACTTACGCCAGAATTGCCATTGATGCCGATGCACAAAGCAATTGCAATGGCGGCGGCGGTTGGCTGGTGAAAATAGCAGAATGAGTCTTAAACGCTTCAGTATCGGATAGCAGCCCAACTGGAGCTTTTTTGTAGTTAACGTTTTACCTGATTACCGCGACAATAGTTAATCAGCTTACTCTTCAAAAGAAGAAAGCTGCTATTTGATAGCAACGCCGGATAGAGCGACAGCATAATGACCGGAAACCAGCGCAGATTCATGGTCAGCAGCAAACCCAAATGAAACAGGACGCCTATCAAAAGACTTACCCTTCGAGTGTAAGTATTGATAAGCAAGAATGGAAACAGCAACTCCCACCATCTGATAAACCCTGCAAGACCAGCCAATAAGCCGGTAATTAACGGACTATCGATAAAAACCCAACCATCCCATCGAGAATATTGGGGATGGATCAAAACGTATTGCATAATCGTTCCATCCAGCCATTCCGGGCTTTGAAATTTAACCCAGCCTGATACGAAATAGATCAAGGCAATCTGAAATTGCATCAACCGTAACGTCCAGACTGCAACTTGTTGCGGCATTTTGTGCAAACAGGCATCGATCGACCAGCAATTTCCGCAAGATGATAGCATCAAATAAAAGCACATGACTTTAAGTACCGCATCGTCTCCATCGAGAAGCAGGGGATTTCGATTCCACAGAGAAACCCATACCAGCCAGGTAATGCAGGCACTCAAGCGGCTCTTCCAGCCTATCATCAGCAGGAAAGCGGCCAATATTCCCACCATAACGATCGCATAAGCCAGAGTTGTTGCATGAGCGCCTGCCGGGATAAAAAAAAGCGACCAGCTACCGCCATTTTGTATAGCTATTTGCTGAATATTGCCCAACCAACCCAGGCCGCTAAACTGCGTTCCCACATAAGGCAACAATCCCAGCAAATAAACAGCTGATAACCCGCCAAAAGAAATACGCAGTGCCGCATATTGCCGCGCGTCAATCGGCTTGAACCAAAAATTGTCCCACATTCCTTGTATCAAGGTGTAACCCATAAGAGCTTATCCATCCGGTAACCAGCTCTGGGCAAGTCTTTCAGGACGGGATGTAATTCAAACTGATGTAGCACTAACTGAACCGGTGCGCTATAAGCTACGTTACTGCGCTGTTGAGTCCGGTAATACTGCGTAAATGCCTCCTGCAACGAGGGCTCTTCCAAATTGACCAAATTTTCAGTCAAGCGATACCACCGGCTGCGATCACTACCAAAGCGTTTGAACGTTTCAAAATCGTTCTTCAGATTGCTGAACAAAGCTTGCCCTTTACACGCTATTTTCCCCTGTGCAGGATAAGCAATAATCGAATCACAAACAGACAGGTATTGATGGAATTTTGGACTCTGTGGCGCAAAAAAATCCCAGTACTGCTGGCTACCTGTCACATCAATATAACTTTGTAAAAAGGCATACGCCCAGCTGTTATCGTCAAGCATCATCCATTTGAACAGCCTCGCTTCTAAAGTAGCTTGACCGGCATTTGCCACCACCATGCCGCCAAAACTGTGCGGTAAGGTCCACCAGAAAATGGCGGCCATATGCAACAGGCAAAAAGCAGGAATAAACAGTTTTTTCATAATAATGGGCAATTCTCCGGATAACGCTAAAGCCTTAACAATAAAATATCCGCAATGACTACTGGCTTAATTAAATGCCGTTAATACTAAATGGGTAGCCGGCAGCTTGTTTCAACAAAATTAATCAGGAAAAAACCATGAACTCCCTCAGTCCACCTCCGTTGTTTCGGGTATGGCTTGATATGTTGTCAGTGAAATTTTAGCGATAATATAAGCGGAAGATTATACAACTCTTTCTTTTGAAAACATCTTACCTGAAACTTCCCTTTTTCAAACCTTGTCTTTCCGGAATTTAACGATAAACTGAATTGATAGTCAGTATAAGAACAAAGGATGAGTCGTGCTGGGATTTGCTAGCAATGATTCCGATCAGGAAGCTAAAAATGATTAAGCCATTCGTTTAAGCTGTTGCTCCGGTAATAAAGATTTTTTAGCTTGCTAAATTCTAGCCCTTTCAATGCATTAATAAATCTTCTCCAATGCTTCATGCTTACCTTAGCCGTTCAATTTGTTTTAGGTTTGTTCTATGCCAATGCAGGTGAATTGCTGGTGCATAAATATATCCTGCATGCGCTGGGAAAAAAACGGCAGAGTTTCTGGGCGTATCATTTGCATGAACATCAT
>JBBQCU010000297.1:0-5075 GCA_038319065.1 Methylococcales bacterium | reverse complement strand
TTTTCAGTAGAAACAAAAACCTATTCAAAATAATATCTGCATAAAAATTTATAGATCCGATGCTATATGTTTTTTGAGGTTTTTTTGGGCTCATACATGTCATTAACGGCACGTTTAACAAATGTGTCAATAGTATCATCTTCGCGTAAAGAGCTAACGCCCAGGCACGCAGTGACCTTGATGGTCCCCGTATTGTAGGTAAAGGTATTCAGTTCAAATATGAGATGAAGGCGTTCTGCCATTGATTCAGCATCCGGCGTATTGGTGTTGCTTAATAAAACCACGAATTTTTCACCGCCAAAACGGAAAACAATATCGCTGTAACGCACGCCGTCTTTAATCCATTTTGCTACAGCAGTCAGCATAACATCACCACAATGATGTCCATGCTGATCAATAATGGCTTTAAAATAGTTAATGTCCAGGAAGATTAGGGACAAATTTTGAGCATTACCTATAGCCAAGCTCATTTCCCGTTTGACAGTTTCTTCAAAACAAGCTCTGTTGTTAATGTGCGTCAGCGGGTCGATAAAGGACAAATCCAAGGTTTGCTGATATAAGGTTGTATTTTTAAACGGATAAATCAGGCAGCAAAAAAGTGTTTCCAGCAATATGATTTCAGCATCGTCAAATTTATTACTGCGCATCAGCGTTAATTCGCCCAATTGCTGCTCGTAAACTTTTAGTGTGTATTTACTGGACTCGGGTGTAAAAATGCCGCTTTTAACTTCCAGTCCAAATTCTGCATGATTATAAACGAAAGCGCTATGAGGTATCATGCTACTGATTTCGTTGCTAATGCTACTAAAGATTGAGATAAGTTTAGTAAACTCCGAGGTCGTTTGAAGAGCGTCGGCCCTGGTGTCACAATATGCTTTTGAGGTTTCAACAACATTCTTACTGCTTATGTTCGAGTTGGTTAGTTTTTTTGTCATTAACTCTTCCTGATATTTTGACATTCCAATGACTGTATCTATTTTTTAAAGGTTTAATTAAAACAGCAATCATTAATTATCTATGCGAAACAATAGTGAATATTTTCATTTGAACTACAAGTCTAAATATAGCAAGGTTTCACATTTGTTCAAATATCAACTCAACTCGAGTACCGCCTTTGATGCCGGATTTACTCAGTTCAAAGCGCGCCTTATGCAGATCAGCAATCTCTTTAACGATGGCCAGTCCCAAGCCGCAACCATTACCAGGGCTTCCAGGAATACGGTAAAAGCGCTCGAAAATCCTGCCCAGTTCAGTGTCGGGTATGCCCGGCCCATTGTCCTCGACAGTCAAACACGGGACTGGATAGCGATGAAGTTTGACTAAAATATTGCTGGTGTCATAACCGTAAGAAATGGCATTATCCAAAAGATTGGCCAACAATTCCCGCAGCAATATCTCATCACCCTGGACATACAAGGTCGCTTCCGGACTTTCAAAACTTAACTCCATGTTTCGCTGTAACGCTTTGGGCACCCACTCTATGCAAATTTTTCTGGTCAATTTGCAAAGGTCTACCGGCAGCAATTCGTAATCGCCACTAATAGGCTCAGACCTGGCCAGGACCAATAACTGCTTTGTCAAATGCGACATGCGATCAGCAGAGTTCTGGATTTGCCGAAGCGCCGGTTGCATTGCGGATAATTCCTGTTCGCGTAGTGCACGTTCGGCTTGCAATTTCAAGCCAGCCAACGGAGTGCGGAGTTGATGCGCGGCATTGGCAATAAAGCGTTGTTGCGCGGCAATAGCTTGCGTGTGCGCTTCCAGTAACTCGTTTATGGTGGCGGTCAGCGTGCGCACTTCAAGAAAAATATGTGTTTCAGGTATGGGGCTCAAATCACGCGATGACCGCTGCGCGATTTGATCAGCCAATAAATGCAGGGGCTTCAGGCCTTTTTTTAAGCCGGTCAACAAAAAAATACTGGTTAATAAAATTAATACTATTTGCGGGATCAGGTCGGCTAATAAAATATCCGTCATCATTGCCCGGCGTTTATTCAAAGTCTCTGCGACATAGACAAAAATTCTTTCCGTCGTTTTATCAAGCGTGATTAACATGGACACAACTCTGACCGGTTCACCGTACATCCTGTCATTAAAATAAACGGGATGCGACCATTCTGTTTCCGGAACCAAGGGTTCGGGAACAAGTTTGTCTCCCGCCAGTATTTCCTGTTCTGAAGAGCTGATTTTAAAATAGGTTTTGTCCTGTTCGTCCCATTTGAAAATCTCCAAAGCGGCGACCGGCAATTCGACAAATACCTTGCCTCCCCGCACTTTGATTTCTTGTGTCAAGGATCTGGCGGAATCGAGAAGCCACCGGTCATACGCTTCATCGACATAATGCAGGGTAACGAAATAAGAGAGAACAGCATCAAATATAACGAAGAAAATTAGCGGAATGACTAAACGGAAAAGCATTTCCGTTTTGAGACTTCTGTTTTTATTCATCGGTTGATTTCTCTAATAAGTAACCAAGTCCGCGAACTGTGCGAATCACCGTACCATAAGGTTCTATGCGTTTGCGCAAGCGGTGAACATAAATTTCAATGGCATTGTCGGTCAATGCATCACCGTCGACTGATAAGCGTTGGGCAATGCGATCCTTGGCGACGACTTTTCCGGCTTGCAGCAATAAAATTTCCAATACGCCATATTCCCGTGCCGATAGCAAAATCGGCTGGTCCTCTACCAATACCTGACGGCAATGCGTGTCCAGTACCAACCGCCCAATCACAATATCGTTGCTAAATCCGCCATAACAACGCCGGATCAGGGCATTGATCCGCACTTCTAACTCCCGTAGCTCGAAAGGCTTGGTCATATAGTCATCTGCGCCTTGCTCAATGCCGGTGATCCGGTCATTAACACCGTCACGTGCGGTCAAAATCATGATTGGCAAAGGCACTTTTTGTCGTCTGAATCTGCGCAATAACTCCAGACCGTCGATATCCGGCAATCCTAAATCAAGCACGATCAAATCGAAACCTTGCGCTTGCAATAAATGTTCAGCATAGGCGCCTGAGGTTGCACAGGCAACTGTATAACCACTATTGGCCAAGGTATGGATTAAGCCATCGGCCAAAACAGCATCGTCTTCTATCAATAAAATGTTCATAAACGGGGATGGCTGCCGTGAAAGGTTCGTGAAAGGAAGAGAGATTACGATTAAGGCTGTAATATGCAGGTAACAGGCCAAAGAATAATACAGTCAAAAAGCAGGTGCACAAAGCAAAAGGCTAAAGCTTAATAAATTGGCTTCCTTCTTGATTTATGAAATTGTGAACAATAGGGTAATTAATACTCCAATATCGATAGGGTACTTTTCTCAATAACAATAAATTACTTCAACGGACTCTTCATTATGATACATAAACACACACAGTATTATTTTCGTCATTTGAAAGATGATATCCCAGCGGGTATCGTGGTGTTTTTAGTAGCTCTACCCTTATGCCTGGGTATTGCGCTGGCATCAGGGGCGCCCTTATTTTCCGGCTTGATTAGTGGTTTGATTGGCGGCCTTATTGTCTCCTGGCTTAGTGGTTCACAACTTGCAGTTACGGGTCCTGCGGCCGGTTTAACCGTCATTGTTTTCAACGCCATTGAAACTCTGGGCAGTTTTCAAGGATTGCTGGTTGCCTGTGTTTTAGCGGGTATCATGCAACTTGTGTTGGGGTTTCTGAGGGCCGGGATTATTGGCGCTTTTTTTCCTTCCGCAGTCATTGAAGGCATGCTGGCAGCGATTGGTTTAATTTTGATTATCAAACAGATTCCTCATGCCACGGGATACGATACCAGTTATGAAGGCGATGAAAGCTACATGAAGGAAACCGCCGGATCCAGCTTGATTGAGTTATTTGATGCATTCCGGGGTATCTCACCTGGCTCGGTTGTTATCAGCGTTGTAGCACTGTTATTGTTAATTTTATGGAGCTCGGCATGGTTTAAAAAGCAAAAATGGTTAAAACTGATCCCCAGCCCATTAGTAGCAGTCGTTTGGGGCGTTGGTTACAATTTGGTCACCCGGCAGTATGCTCCTGGCTGGGCGGTCAGTAGTAAACACTTGGTCAACTTGCCGGTTTCGGAAACAGCCACCGGTTTTTTCAATAACTTTGCGCTGCCAAACACCAGCTACTTTAGCCATCTCGGCAATCCGCAAGTTTATATTGTTGCCGTAACGATTGCGATTATCGCCAGCCTGGAAACACTGTTAAGTCTTGAAGCCACTGATAAACTGGATCCTTTGAAACGTCTTGCGCCCACCAACCGGGAGCTGAAGGCGCAAGGCGCAGGTAATATTATCAGCGGCTTGCTTGGCGGCTTGCCGATGACCGCGGTCATCGTACGCAGTGCGGCCAACATCAATGCGGGAGGTCAATCCCGTGTCGCCTGTTTTACCCATGGCGTGTTTTTGTTGCTTAGCGTCATGTTTTTTTCGCATTACCTGAACACTATTCCACTGGCTTGCCTGGCGGCCATTTTATTGCATACCGGTTACAAGCTGGCAAATCCGGTTTTATTCAGAAAGTTTTACCAAAAAGGCATGAGTCAATTTCTTCCTTTTGTCATCACTGTGATTGCGATTCTGGTAACTGATTTATTAAAGGGTATGGCCATCGGAATGGTTATTGGTCTGTTTTTTGTCATTAAAGCCAATTATCAAGCTGCCATTACACTCACTCAAGTTGGTTCACACTATCTGTTATCGCTGAACAAAGATGTTTCTTTTCTAAATAAAGCGCTATTAAGACAGTTTATTTTGTGCATTCCGGAACACAGCACAGTAACTATCGTCGCAAGCAAAGCCACGTTTATTGATCATGATATTTTGGAGACAATTGAAGATTTTGTAGCTGCTGCCGCGGATGACAATATCACTGTCGAGGTCATTGATCTGTATGGCAAGGAAAAAATCGAAAACCACGAAGCTATAGTGTATTGGTTCAGCGTGACTTGGACTTGGCTCTCTTATAAACTTAAGAGAAATCGGAGTAATTATGTCAAAGAAAAACAAGTCATGGTCGTTAGAAGATAAGCTGGCGATTCTGAAAGAAAACTTGGTTGAAGGTAAATCG
>JBBQCU010000296.1:0-5083 GCA_038319065.1 Methylococcales bacterium | reverse complement strand
TCTGCTTCCCATCAAACCTGATGCCAGGTGCTATCGTACTTGATGTTATTTTAATGTTATCAGGCAGCATGACCTTGACCGCAGTTCTAGGCGGCTTGGCATGGGGCTTGTTGTTCTATCCAGGTAACTGGCCAATCATTGCTCCATTACATGTTCCTGTTGAATATAATGGTATGATGATGACTTTGGCTGACTTGCAAGGTTACCACTATGTTAGAACAGGTACACCTGAATACATAAGAATGGTTGAAAAAGGTACACTGAGAACTTTCGGTAAAGACGTTGCTCCAGTATCAGCGTTCTTCTCTGGTTTCGTGAGTATCTTAATATACTTCTTGTGGCATTTCTTCGGCAAATGGTTCGGAAGCACCGCTTTCGTCGAAGCTGCATAAAGATTGTTACAACGAAAAATAAAAAAGACTGACGGTGGCGGAATGCTTTGTAACGTTGCCGTTAGATACTCAAAAAACAATAGATTCTCTATTATAGAGGAGGATATATGAAAATATTAAAAGACAAGGTTGCTAAATTATCCTTTGTCGCACTGCTGATTACTGTTACAGCAGCGATGTTTTACACACCAACTGCATCTGCTCATGGTGAAAAGTCGCAAGCCGCTTTCATGCGTATGCGTACTATTCACTGGTTTGATCTGAACTGGTCAAAAGAAGAAGTGGCTGTTAACGATACAATGACAATTTCAGGTAAATTCTTCGTATTTAGTGGATGGCCTGAAACTGTTGATAAACCAGAAATCTCTTTCTTGAACATTGGTATTCCAGGACCTGTATTTATTCGTGCAGGATCATGGATCGGTGGTCAATTAGTTCCACGTTCAGTTTCTCTGGAACTGGGTGAAACTTATGAGTTTAAAGTATTGTTGAAAGCACGTCGTCCAGGTGACTGGCACGTTCACACGATGATGAACGTGAAAGGCGGTGGTCCAATCATCGGTCCAGGTAAATGGGTAACTATTACTGGTTCTATGGGATCATTTGTTAACCCAATTACAACTTTGACAGGCGAAACTATCGACCTGGAAACTTACAACCTGGGTAACACTTACTTCTGGCATGCTGCATGGTACGGTATTGGTCTTCTTTGGATGGCATACTGGTGTCGTAAACCAATCTTTGTACCACGTTTAATTGCTGTTGAAGCGGGTAAAGCTGATTCATTGATTACACCTACTGACAGAAAAGTTGCACTGGGTTTTGCTGTAGGTACTATCGCAATTGTTGCTATGTCAATGGCAAGCACAAACGAGAAGTTCCCTATTACAACTCCTCTGCAAGCTGGTTTGTTACGTGGTATTAAATCGATTGATATGCCGGTACCAACTGTTGCTGTTAAAATCGAAGACGCTACTTACCGTGTTCCAGGTCGTGCAATGCAAATGACCATGACTGTCACTAACAATGGTGATTCAGCTATTCGTTTAGGTGAATTCAACACTGCCGGTGTACGTTTCTTGGATGCTGCCGTAGCACAAGATGAAACAGGCTATCCAGATGACTTGTTGGCTGAAGAAGGTTTGACTGTTAGCGATAACAGCCCACTTGCTCCTGGTCAATCAAGAACTATCCAAGTTACTGCATCTGATGCCGCTTGGGAAGTTTATCGTTTAGCTGACTTGATCTATGATCCTGACAGTCGTTTTGCTGGTTTGTTGTTCTTCTATGATGATGCTGGCAACCGTCAAATGGTAACAATTGATGCTCCATTAATTCCAACTTTCATCTAATGAAATTAATTAACTGACAATTTTGGTTATCAGTTAAGGAATAGAAGACCCCCGTTGCCTAATTAAGGTAGCGGGGGTTTTTTTTAGCAAAAAAATAAAGAAAAGGTTGTGCTAACCAAGAACAAGAAATGCATTGGCTTTCGCTCGCTGCTCTTTAGCGGACCGGAACGCTTCAGTCATTATTGGGTAGAACGGATTGAAAAACCGAGGTTCTATCAATTTTGCATCGCGAGTTTAATCGGAAGGTAACCAATAACTGAACAAATCCGGAGACCGACCTAATTCGAACAGCACCAATCGCTATCAATTTTATCGTTATCCATGAAATTAGCTAATTTTGTCATAATTGTGCTGTTCTATTCGGTACTGCTCACAATGGCTACGCTTACGAATGGCAGATCAGGAGAATGCCAGTTATAAATCATCTCTTCCCGATTTCGTGGGGTGACAATTTGATGGTGTGTGAGGTATAGGCAAATAAATGACCATATTCGAAATCAAGCCTAGATGTATCCTAGAAAAAGCAGTATACAGATATACCAGTGGAAAGATTCTTGATTACATTGGTTTAATTATGGCATTCAACAAGATCAAACAATGAACATTGAATGACATAATAACTGAATTTATCCATTTACTTCAGAAATGTCTACACAACAATACCAAGTGTAGATCGATCAAACACCTCAACAAAACGATTGACCGTTGCATTTAGTTCATAACAGTCTGTTCGTTATTCATGGGCTAAACAAAATAAAGGACAGCACCAATCATAGGATATTAACTTGCCCCAGAAAGGCTTAATAACTAAATGGTAAAAAAAAAACATAGCATGTTGCTAAACTATTTATGCTGCCGAAGGGTTCCGAAATAACTAAATCTCGTATTTGATTTAAATATCCTCTTCATCGGAAATGATCTGTTTATTCTGTCATTAGCGATATTGAAGTTTCTATCAGGTAATAACTCGTTAAAATAAGTATTTAAAAGTCTCATAGTCGAGAACAGATCTTTAAATGCAATGGCCCCTTCCTACTAACAGCGTTAACTATTTCAGTGTAGCCATCTGAATATAGGGTGATTCTAATTTTTAGCTGATTGCATATGCGACACTGTGTGTGTTGAATTAGGAAAACATAAAGCCGCCAGACAATACAATGCAATCGCAATAAATACCAAAACTGTAAATCCAAACTGCATCGCGATGAGTGTTGCCAGTATAGCGCTAATGACTGAAGCACAGCCATTAATGCCCCATGCCCAAGGTATCAATGCCGGTGTTGTTTGGCTGATTCTCGATAATGCCAGTGGAAACGGCATGCCCATAAAGAAACCCAGCGGAATGATCAGTAGAATTGAAAACAGATAGCGCAAGAAGTTTCCCGTTTCAAGCAGGAAAACGTTAATGGACTCAAAAAATAGACTATAAAATATACTCAATATTGATATAGCCGCAATCGGCAAAATAATCACGGATTTTGCTGAATATTGGGAAAGTTTTTTTGAGAAACTGCTTCCAGCGCCGGCTGACAACAAAAATGTACTCAGAACTACGGTAATCGCATAAAGTGGGTGATAAAGAATCAGGATGAATTTCTGGATAAATGCAATTTCAATAAACAAAAATGCCAGACCCAGACAGAAAAAATACACCAGCATGCGTAAATGACTTCCTGATTCGGGATTGATGCCCAGTCTGCTTCTCCAAAGCCAAAGCGGCAATGCTATCAGTAACAGACTTGCGAGTATGGCTTGCATCAGGGCTGCGGCTAATAATAAATACCCGCTTTCCACTAAAAAGATTCCGCCGCTGTACAATAAGGGCAAAATCTCGGGAAGGGTTTGCCATTTAAAAAAATGGAAAAAGAAGGGACGATTGTCTGTCGCTGGCTCGATATTAAATTTGTAATCATCAATAAATGCCTGGCTTTTATCACCCAATAATGCGACGGCCGCCTGATACAGATAGGGCTGTTGCTGGATATTAAATTTATTGACTTCATGTTCCGATATGCCTGGATAATAAACCAGGTCAAAACTGCGTTGGTTGCAGAATTGTTTTAGCCGGTTAATTTCCGCATCGGATATAACGCCATTTTTTACAATGAGCGTACTGGTTTGCCAGCTTCGTATCATGACCAGTTGTTGGCCGGGTTGCCGGGCATTTGTCTGTTTAAGCGCATTAATAACCGTGGCCAATAATTTAGGTTCATCGCGTGGCGGAATTTTGATCCAGCGGGTAATACTGAGAAAGCCGTTTGGGTTAACATGGTGCAGATAGTCCTTAATGGCCTGTTCCGTATACAGGTAATTTTCAGCCATGGAATAAAGCCCAGCCGCTGAGGCGCCAAAAGTATCCAGTAATGAAATATTGATCAGGTCATAAGTTTTCCTGGTTGTCGCGACGTAGCCGCGGGCTTCACCGGTGTAAAGATTCAGGTTGGGGTTGGAATAAATCCGTCCAGCAAAGCCGGCATATTTTTCCTTAACCAGATCGATGACCTGTGAGTTCAGTTCGACAGCTTCGATGTGTTTAATAGCATGATAGTTTGCCTGCAGAATATCACTTCCGGTTCCCGCCCCGAGAATCAGGATGCTTGATAGTTGCTTTAAATGATAGGGCAAGGCAGATGTACTTTGATCCAGATAGCTGATAGTTTCAGGATGCCATCGTAACGGGTGATAGCAGTCATGTTGTCCGCATCGGTAAAGACGGCAAGTTGTTCCGGCGGTTCTGCCGTGGCATTAAGGCTTAGGCCGGGGGCATGGCGTAACGGGGTAATCCCGCTTATTATCACACTGATCAAACCGAGTGGACTGGAATATTGGTCAATGATTTTTGTACCCGGGATCTGCAATAATTGATTCTGGCTCTTGTACGAAGAAACATTCAAAGTCATCCAGTTCGCCAGTGCGAAGGCGACCGCCACCGCAATGATAATAAAGGCATCAGTCCAGTCTTTTGTATTGGCATCCAATCCACGAAAGACAAAACGCTTTACGATCAGAGTTGCGAGAATACCAGTGAACATCAAAACAATTAATATCTTATCGGGAAATAAGACGAACAGCAGAAAAATGACGCCTACGCTGCCTGCCCCCGCCCCTAGCAAGTCGGCCGCATAGATAGAGGACACCTCCTCCTGATATTGATAAAAAGACAACCCGGTAATATTGGCTGCAAAAAAGAAGGGCAGCGCTAATAAAAGATAAATAGCGCATAAATACAACAATTGCAGGGGTGTCCAAAGAATTTCAAGGGGATTAAAAGGAATTTGCTGGGCCAGCAGAAAACAGCCTGGCGCCGAAAAACTGAACAATAGCAGGTTAATGATTATC
>JBBQCU010000295.1:0-5089 GCA_038319065.1 Methylococcales bacterium | reverse complement strand
ATTAACAAATTAACCTAACCGGTCTATCCAGTAATTTGGCTTTCGATGAAGGTGCGCGACAGCAACAATGACAATCGTGCCGGCATCAATGCCATACAAAACACCATAGGGAAAACGCTTAATCAAACAACGTCTAATATTATCACTGCCAAGTAATGCATAAGATTTCGGATAAGCAACGATTCTTCTAATTGCGGCATCAAATTCAGTTAAAAACTGAACACCCAAATTTAGTTGTTGAGTTTCATACCAATTAAAGGCTTCATCCAACTCAGTTTGGGCAGCTTCAAGAAATTCGATTTTCATTTATATTTTTTCATAACCGCTTCATAACTCACTGTCTTCAATTCCCCAGCGCGGTAGGCTTGCCATCTTTTTTGCGCTTCATCTCGCCAGATGGTATCGATTTCCGGATCGGGTGTATCCAGATCAGCCAGTAATAATTCGGCCAAGCGTAATTTTTCTAAAGGCGGTAACTGGTTTGCTTGTTGGTAGAGTTCTTGGCAATTTGACATAGGCTTATCCTGAGGGTGGTGAAAGTGTGCGAAATAAGTTTAATCCTGCTTGAAAGTTTATCTTGTAACCACGCGCCGAGTGGGCACCAGTAAATATGAATCTTCATTGCGACAGGCTATCAATAAATGCCTTCTGTTCCTGCTCGCTTAAAAATTCGTTTTCATCCTTTGCTTCTTTACAGTCCAGATAAAAACTCAGGTCTGCCAATTCCTGATGTTTTTTTTGTATTAATTCCTGCAAAAAAGCTTGTTGCACTTCATTCGGTAATGTTTCGTAAAGTGCATAAAGATTATGAGCTGTATCGGAAGATGCTGTATTCATTATTTTCTCCAATTAACGTTTCTCCTACCCATGCGGCGCCAGGGATTAATAAAAAAATTGCCTATTCGAGGGTTTCAATCTCGATGGATTCTACCTTCCCATTTCGCATTTCAAGTAAAAGCGAACCCATCTCTTTAACGATCTGCGCGCTGTATGGCGCTACTTTTTCGTCCAGGTGATTACATATTCTTTGAGCAGAAGCTTTCTCGCCGTCTGAAAGTGGTCGGACTTCTCGTGCCAAATGACAGCCTAAATGAATGGCAATTATCAACCGTGCATCCTTGGGACGAAAATGCAGCACAAGTTTTTCTGCCGCATTAAGTTCACCTGCCTCTACTAATCCAGTGATTAACCAAAAAATAAATCTGTCACTAGCATGGTGACTGGTTCCGTGGTTTTGACTTTTACACCATTCTTGCAAATTACTTACGTTGCTTCGCAAATGTGAAAGAGATACGGAATCGCGCACAAAAAGATAATAGTTAAAAAAACTAGTTTGAGGACGTTCTCCACGAGGGTCTATATCTAATAAGCAAGGATCTTGACAAGATTCAATAGATTCGACGACCCATTTCCATAAATCAAGCTTTTCTGCAACTGGCGACAAGTAACATGCTTGCAAGGCTAAACCCACTGTAGTAGCGGCTTCGAGCAAAAGCATTGGGGTTAGTCCGTGGTTCTGCTTTGCCGCCGAGCTCAAAAGCCCTATATTGTCAGCTTTCTCTCCGAAAAAGAAAATAAGTGCGCGTTTCCACCATTCATCATGAATCAATTGATGAACAGTCTCTGGTTCGGCAATCCCTCTTCCCGCAAAGAATTCTTGAAATAAGTGATGTCGGAATTCTATGTTGTCCCCGACAATACGAAATAGACCTGATCTATTAAATATCTCGTCCAAAAGACTTGGGACATCTTCTTCATGCCCACGCTGTACTAATTCATCACGAATAATTTCATTTGCTTCGATACGACTGATGCTTACTTTTCGACTAGTGTGCATATTGAACGCAAGCCGTGTTAATACGAAATCCTTAAGTGGTGCTTGATACTGTTGTCTTAAGCCCTTTCTTTCATCCCACCGGCCAAGCATAAGTTCGGTAAATTTCTTGAACAATTCGGTGATATTTGCAGGAATATCTTGTTTTGTATGTTCTGTTGTTGCGGCAAATACGGTAACTAGAAGTGGGTTTAATTCAAACCCATGAATTTTTTCAAGTCGCCTTAAAAACTCATTAGCTTGAGCTTGTGGTACTCTTTTTTGTTCTGTTATTCGCTTTACGATTTTTTCTGCTTGTTTCCAACTAATGGGTGAAACATTGAATTGTTCAAATTTTTTTAGTATTGGATCATCAAATACGAATCTGTAGGGTCTCGAAGCGATAATTACTTGACATTTTGGATACTGATTTATGAATTCGTCGATTAAGTTCAATATAACATTACGCTCTCCGTCCGGTGCAAGTTCGTCAAATCCATCAACCAAAAGTAGCACTCTACCATCTACGAGATATTTGTCGGTGAAGCATGATTTATGTGAACTAGCCATATTTCTAGAAACATCATCAGCGTAACTTACTATTGAGGACGGTTTAGAACGAAATATTTCAACTGCTTTCATCAGTATTGGAACATATAAGGCGGTATCATTTTCTATACTCTGTCGAGCCATTTCTAATGCAAGTCGCATTAATCCAGTGCTTTTTCCTGACCCCCCTTCGCCTAAAATAAGGATTCGTCGAGCTTTATGATTAACAATTGATGACATTGGCAATTCTTCGAAATCGAGTTCCTCTACGAATTTACCGCTAATTTTTCGTTTTTTAATTGTATTCCTATATAAAGAAAGAGTAACAAATGTTTCATCGCTGGCAGCATTAAGTAAAGCACCATCTTGGGAATCATCCATGTCACCAAATCTATTCCCGTTAATCATGGTTTCAATTGCATTGAAATAGGGAAGTATATCGGCTTCAATGCCAAGCCATAGCTCCGGTAAAATCGAATCAATTCTTGGAATGAGATAATCTGAGTCAAAAAATGTGATATTTAGGTCTTTGACTTCGTCCAATATATGTTGGCGTGCGGCATCGTTAATTTTACCGCTAGCGGCTAAAATAATACGGTTTGGTCTAACCTTCTGTTTTGTGGTTAACAGAACTATTGATGTCGCGAGTGCGGTTTTTATCTGAGTCATTGCGTCAATTAGATTCTTTGACGTTGTCCCCGCAAGATTAAGGTTTCCTTTTTTTGTCTGTACAGCGATTATAGTTAGTAACCCTAAATTGTCTTCGATAGAGAATACGGTATCTTTTCCATGTTCTGAGGGACCGCAAAGATCCCTTCCATCACTATATCCAGACCTTAACATAATAGGTCTAACAACCCGATCACGAAATTCATCTTCTGAAAGAGTTTTCAAAAAGCGTTCTTTTTTGAAACGGGAAATTTTTTCAACGTTCATTTTTAAACTCCAAACTCGCAAGTAATAACAATATAATTGAATTGCTGATACATCAAAAAAACGCTCGGTTGCACAAATCTTTTATGAGACCCAATCTATGCATTTTTCCTTATGCCAAACGCTGATTGCGCATTCTCGCCGAAAGTATTTCCGCCACATCTTGGACTTTAGCTAATTTGGTTTTGGCAGCAATAAAATCAGCTATGTCGATCAATAGCGGACGTGCCTCCAGAAAATTGGTCACATCGGAATGCAAATAATCCATCACCGTTTGCGGTTCTTTATCTTGCAGCAGTTGTTGCAGGGCGATGATGAGCTTGCCTAAATAGGTGGGACCGATTTCGGTGCTGTCGGTTAAATCACGCGAGGTAAATTCTTCGACGCTTTTCATCCGCGCCTTGTTAGGTGCCATGCTGGCCATCACTTTGGTGTAATCCTCGACATGAAAGGCCTTGGCGAAGTTTTGGTAATTATCCAATTTCGATGCGCCGGTGGTTTCTATATCCAGCATCCGCAGATAAAAGCGTTGTATGCCTTTGACGGCGTTCCAGGTGTCGGGCTGCAATCCTTCGGGGATCAGTAAACTGTTCGCCGCTTCCGAGGCTTGTTGCACGATTTCATCGACCACGGTGACCTGGCCTTTTTGCCGGGGGCGCAAGGCAAAGGTGGTGGCATCTTCACCGCCGATGTGGGTATAGGCGGTCAGGACTTTCAGCGCGGCGGCGTAACCGGCCATCTGTAAATCGGAGTCGTTAAATACTGGTTCACCTAGTTTGTTTTTTACATCAGCGTTTAAGTGCAGCATTTGGGTGATTTGCGCTTCAACCTCTCGGCGCACGGCGGGTAGGATTTTTTGTTTAAAGCCCGGATTGTCGCCGGCCGGGCGTTTGCGCAGCATTAGAATCACCGTGCCTTGCACATAACCGCCTTTTTTCAGTTCCGAGGTGGTTTCGGTGGCGATATACCAGGCGCCGACCACCTGCAAACCGGCGGCCCAGAAAATACCGACCATATCCGACCACACGCCGGTGTCCTGATGGGTAAACATTACGCATTGCATGCCGTTGTCGGGCATGTGTTGAGTCATTGCCGTGTAAGCCTCAACCATGCCGCGCCGGAAGTCATCACCGCTGCCTTTGATGGCTAACGCTCGGCGTGAATCCCAGACCCATTCGTTGAACGGCGCGGGCGGATTTTTGCGTAGCCAGGCGATGAAGAATTCGGTGATTTCGTGGTAGTGGACGGCGTCGGCGTAGGGAGGGTCGGTGATCCACAAATCGCATGTTTCTGAAATTTTATTGCACTCCTGACAGTTGACCTTTTCTTCTCGTTCCCACGCGCCGCGTGGGAATGCAGTCTGTGACGCGCCAGCGTCACGGGACGCAGCGCGTCCGCACTCGTTCCCACGCGGCGCGTGGGAACCAGAAAGATCACTGCACTCCTCAACGTGTGGCGTAGAATGATTTTTTATAGTTTGCCTTGTTTTAAGGCCTTTTTGAGTTTTAAAAGTATCTGCGAATATAGACAGGATGTTTATCGATGAATATGAACTATAAGCACTGTTTGTATTTAGAGCTTGGCTTGAAAAGGTATTCGTAGGGCTTTCTCTAGTTGTACTTGTACCCCAGCCGCATAATTTAGATGCGTAATCAATTGAATGCATTATTCCGATAGTAATCGAGGAACTTACAGATAATGTTCTTGCTCCTTCAATCAATCGACTAAAGAATAAAAGCTGAAAAGGGGTAAACAAATGATGCCAGAACGTCCAGCCTCGCTCACGAATTGGTT
>JBBQCU010000294.1:0-5104 GCA_038319065.1 Methylococcales bacterium | reverse complement strand
CATGGTTCTATTAGGTTATTCGGCTAACCGGTTTTCAGGCACGGGCTTTTTTAGCAGTTTGTTACCTTTTGCCATCGGGGTATTAGGGTTGATTTTGGTCACGGCCGGGTTACTCATTGGCTGGTGGAAGCTTCGAAAATGGTTGCAGGGCAGGGCGCCGCTAATTCCTTCGATTCTGTCTATCTGTTTTGTACTGGTCATTGGCTGGTTTTCCATGCAGGATCAATTCGCCCAGGCACGCGGGTACTTTCGCACACTGGTCGGTGGAAAGCAGGAGGCCGGCAGGGTAACAATTGCTCATCAGGTCTATGCTGCCTACCGTCGTTATGATGCGGCGCAATTGCAGCGACTGGTTAATCGCGCGCAAGAATATAATCCGGTCATCAAAGAAGCAGCCAAGGAATTTGGCATTGATCCTGATCTCTTGCAAGGCATCGCCGCGACAGAGTCTTCCTTTTTGCCCCGTGATAGCGCAGACGGAGGACGTGGTTTATTTCAAATTACCCAGGTGCCAAAAGTTGTAGTGGAACAGGCCGGCAAACATTTGTCAGATCATAAGCTTTCATTACGAAACCCCCGGCACAATGCATTCATTGCCGCGGCCACACTAAAATACTATCTGGCTGAGATGAATGACGATTTGTTTCTGGGCTTGCTGGCCTACAATATCGGGCCCGCTAACGGAGGTCTTCGATTTATCATGCAACAGTACGGCGCGACTGATTTTGTCACCATACAGCCTTATTTGCAGCAGCTGCCGCGCGATTACCCTATTCGTGTTTTATCCTATTCCCTGGCTTTTAGACTTTGGCAAAAAGAAGGAAAACTGCTCGCCTATGAAGAAGGAAAAAATGCCCTGCACATACAGCGTATCGGGATTCCCGGATTGCAAGTGGATTTTTAGTATTTTTCTTAGGTGTGGCTTTTATTAAGTTTCTAGTTAGCAATTAAAAATATTTCACCGGATAGCCATCTCTCAACTCGCTGTCAGTTGCGGTGGGAGATTTGAGTCAGATGGATTAACGCAGGTTTTTAGGGGAGGCAGGTCTTCCCAACAACACTATGTGAAAGGGGAAGAATATGGCGGAAGAAAAACAACAGGAAAACAGTGCCCTGACAACAGCATTGCCGGTGACGGTTGTGCTGGCAATACTGGCAGGTTTGCTATTTACGTCTTTATCGCCTTATCAGGATGAGCGGCCATCGAATCGCCCTGTGCAGGCGCGCTACGATACGGCACAGGATGTGGACGCGCGCTTGTGGCAAGATCCGTTTGCTGCTGTGGATAGCGCAAGCGAAGAAATGCCGGCGGAAAAGGTTATTATCGAAGTGAGTCATAATGGTAAAGCGCTACAACTGGAGGCCACTAGGCCAGTGGTCAAGCAACCATCCTACGGGCCAGATCAGATTTATAAAGGCGATCCGGTTACGGCCAAGGATGAAGTTACCGTTCTTGCCGTTACCCTGCCTGGAGGTCCTTACCAGGAGGCAGCGGAAGCCCGGATGCGGCGGCGTTATGCAGTGCTTTCAGCCCTGGCCAATCAGGGCGCTACACCTGAGGATGAACAGCATATCGGGTATTTTCACCCCGCCGATAAAGGCATGAATTTGCAGAAAAGAGTTTCCTTCGAATGGTGGCCGCTACTGGATGAAAAGAAGAAAGTGCTGCTGCTGTGGGTGGATGAATCAAGTCTGCTCAACTATCCGGCGGCAAAGGTAAGAGAGTTGTTGTTGCAAGCAAGTTGTCAGGGGGAACTGACAAAAGGAATCGCATTCGATTATGCGGTTGTTGGTCCAAATACTTCAACGCTGTTGCGGGACATGTTGAAAGAGGTTGAGGATGCCGGAAATCGAAATCCCGTTTCTAAATGCGCTGGTAAACCTCCGTTCAAGTCTCCTTTGGGGAAAATTAACGGCCATAACATAGTGTATTTTTCAGCCGGGGCGACCGCCTCGGACGAGGGCTTGCTGAAAGAAAGCATAAAGCAAGCTATAGACGGCGGCGAGACTGTCTCGGATTACCTTCGCGACCAAGGAGTGACGCTGTATCGTACCACTGCCACAGATTCTAAAGTGATGGGTATATTGGTGGACGAACTTTATGTTCGTCATGTTAAGGCTCATTACCTTGATATAAAGCAATGGCTGCTTGAAAAGCTAGGTTTTCCTCATGAAGAACAGGAAGACCATATTGTTATTCTTTCCGAATGGGATACCTTTTATGGTCGAGCCATGCCCAAAGCTTTTGAGGAGGGGTGGGGTACAATCGATGGTAAAGATAAAAATGGGGAAACAAAAGTGCATGTTTACGGCAACATGCGCGGGCTGGACGGCAAACTGCCGGATCAGGGCGACAAATCAGGTGGCGCGGCTGAAAAGAAATCCGGTAACCAGGACAAGACCAATGCCGACGCCCTGATCGAATTTCCGGAAGGGCAAAATCAGAAAGACTATTTGCGCCGGTTGACGGCTAGCATTCTGGAACTGGATCAGTATTTGATGGATGAGGATAATAAGAAAGGCATCGCGGCAATCGGCGTGCTGGGTTCAGACATGCATGACAAGTTCTTGATACTGGAAGCATTGCGCCAGCATTTTCCGCATAAGCTATTTTTTACCACCGACCTGGATGCCGCTTACAATCATCCGGCAAAATGGCCCCAAACACACAACCTGCTGGTGGCCTCGGCTTTTGATCTGAAACTGCGCAACGAGTTGCAGGACAAGATTCCGCTTTTCCGTGACAGCTACCAGACGGCGTTTTTTCTTGCGGTGCAGATGGCGCTGAACGATGAGAAATGTATCGCCGTCCAGAGGTTTGGGGAAACGTTAGACGAACATTTTCCGGATAGTCAGTTTTTTAGTACCGATCCGGTTGCCGCCTACAGCCATGCGGCAACATATCTCCAGAAACAAAACCAACGGAAGGCTGACGCCTACGATCTAAATTTGCAGGTCAAGTCGCCCTCTTTCCGGGATAGTTACCAAATAGCGCCGAAGGAAGGGAGTTGTATTTCCGACCTGATAGGTATACCTCTTCCTCGCCTTTTCGAGATCGGGCGTAGCCGTCCGGTATCTTTGCCCACGAGCAATGATAAGGTTTCAGTGAAGTATCCGGATGACAGTAAAAAACCCAAATGTTCATGGATTGATTTGTCGGCGTGTAACAGTGTGCAACCACGGATATTTGCTTTTTCCCAGTTAGACGCTTTAAAGGGAAGCGTAATAATTGTCTGTATACTGATGATACTTTACCTGATTAGCTGGCGGATTAGGAAAGTTGTGAACTCAACCTTTGAAGACTGTTGGAAGCTCCTCTATTATGTAATATGTGTTCTTCTAACTTATTATCTGATGATATCAGGTTGGAATTATTACATTACCCAGCCCGACGCAGAGCCGTTTTACTGGCTGGAAGGTGTGAGCGCTTGGCCCAGTCAATTGTTGCGGCTATTAGTTGTCCTCTTTGCCGGAGGGTTTTTCTTATGGGGGCGTGGGCAAATCAAGAAAATGCAAAAGGATTTGCAGGCGCAGAGGGAGATGTGGGGGGCTTCGACTTTTGCTTTACCAGCGGAACAAACTCAGCTTGGAAGCTGTGATGTGCTATTTGTCGGTAGCTGGGAAGACGATAAGGAGGTCAAGACGGTTTCCCCTGACAATTTGTGGAAAAAGTATCTGGGATACTGCCGCCAAAAGAAATTCCGTCTTACAGGCTCTTTATTACGGGGATTAACTCATGGAGCGGTGTTCTTGATCCTGGCGGCGCTGGTTATATTCCAGAGTGGCTTTCCGAATACACCGGCGCGCGGTGATTTTGCCCTGTACATGAATAGAGGCATACTTATAGCGGCGGTTCCAGCAACCATCTTTCTGACCATGTGGGTAGTGGAGCATGCACGTCTATGCGAACGCCTGATTACACACTTGTCGGCGAAACCAAGCCGATGGAATAACATAGCCCGGTATTGGGCCATCCGTTACAATAAAGTCGCACCGGAATGCGTCAATGACTGGCTGGATATTCAACTGGTTGCTCGCCTGACAGCGTCTATGCAGCCGCTTATCTTTGGCCCGGTGGTCTGTATAGCGCTGTTAGTTTTAGCGCGAAGCCCGGCCCTGGATGACTGGAATATGCCTTGGGGGTTGGGTATGGTATTACTCGTAATGCTGCTTTATGCCATCTCCGCCGAAGTATGGTTGCAGCGTGGCGCCAGGCGTGCGCGTTCAGAAGCGATAAAGCACTTGACTGGAAAAATTAGTGCACAGCGTAACCTGAACCTTCCCGATGATGTTGTCATCAAACGCATAGAGGTTGAGATCGAGCGTATCCAGGCTTTGCGCGAAGGGGCATTCAGGCCGTGGTATGAATTGCCGCTGCTGCGACCATTCGGTGGCCTGGGTACATTAGTAATTGCGCTGCAATACCTCGCAGGAGTTTGGGAGCGCGGCACATTCTGACTATAGTGGAGCCTCATTTTCGATGAGAAATATCGCCGCCTTAAAGAAGATGCATACCAGCGCAGCACCAGTTTCAATCGTTTGACCTATGAAATGACCATTTTGTTGTTAGCCGAAATAGATACGGAAACACGGTTTCTGATCAGGGCAGAGCGAGGTCGCGGGAAAGTTGAGAGAGGTTTGGAGTTGCTCGAAAAAGGTTTAAGTCAATCGGATTTATCCAAAGTTGATTGAACATCTCCACAATATCCTTTCTCCTTTTTTCAGAACGAAGTAAATGTACCGTTCCGTTCAGGAGTAGGCCGGAATAAGACCCCCCAAGCGAAGCGCGTGGTGGCGTTTCCGGCAATAGCGTACAGAATTAAGCCGGAAACGCTTGTTCTCGCTTGCGCTCGAAAAGACTTATTTCAGCCTACAGGGCTACAATGTTTAACGATTGGGATGATTGCTCGGTCTTTTGAAATATTCTGGTCCAAGCACATACCCCATCCTGCTTATACTCCGCGCGGTCAAAATATCGGTTTCCAGTTACCCTAAAATATTGTAAAAATACCCAAACTAACTAATTCCTAGCGCCAAATAATGACAGAGAAGCAATTGGACGAACTTTTTCCTGAAATGACATTGAATAAGAATTCACGCGCAC
>JBBQCU010000293.1:0-5130 GCA_038319065.1 Methylococcales bacterium | reverse complement strand
CCTGCTCAATTTTGGACAGCAGTCATATGAAAGGCCATGCTCATCAAAACATTTGCCCGAATACAGCGCCTTGTTAGGCCCCAAAATGGTTCACTAAGTAGCATTCGACAGGATGTTCCTGGATCGGAAACAGTAAGCCAATTCCACTTTGACAAACTACTATCGGATATGGACAAAACCGGGTTTGGTTATCATTGGGTACTGGATAGGGCCTTTTGGCCCTTCAATGAACCGACAATATAAACTTCAACAAGCCAACCAGTCTAATTGTTACAAAACCTCCAAATATGAGCGTTAATACCGACAGAACTTGCCCCAATTACGATTTCATACTTGGCAAAAATTTATTGTTACGATGATACTGCTTTGGTCTGCTTGCAAGTAGTCATTGATTTTAAATAAGTATTTAATTCACAATCTGAATTCGCAGCCTAGGTTGGCAGCATGAAATAAAAATGGCCCATATTTTGTATATTGTCTTGTTCAAACAACGTTTAAAATTAGGCCTTTAATGCATAACTCACCGCACAGCACTAAGCACAGAGACGAATTCAGTCGCTATAGCGCCGAAGGAAAGTCAGCACTGAAACAACTGTATGAAAAGCAGTTGTGCTCAGAACAGATCGCTGCTTGGCTTGAAAATCACCCTTTGTCGCCGACACAGATTGATTGTGCCGTGGCGGTGATGTTGAAGATTCTGGATGGCAAATGCAAAATGCGACCAGCAGAAAAAGTGGTCATGACTCTGCTTTATGATCAAATCAAGACTAAACCAGGCCAGTTGTTAACCGGCGAACTCCATTCTTTGATTGCCGCAGCCCGCAATCGAAGCGAGGAAGATGCTTTAACAATGCTTTTATATGAAAAACGTTTACTGGCGGAAACGGCGATTTCTCGCCCCGTGATGAAGCTATTCAAGGCTTTTATCCGAGAAACGGGCTTGTTAGTAGATACGAAGGTCGATGACGAAAACAACTGAAAGAGGCTTCGAAGACAAAGCAGTGCTTTGGCGGGAGCTACAAACCGTTGGGTACAGTTTTTAGACTCGAACGCGCAGCACTTGCTGGATAAATCGCTTTAAATCCAAGAATAAATAACGAGGAGATGAAACCGTGGCTGGATTATTACCCAATGTCGACCCGGATGGGCTACTTGAATACTCGGTGGTATATACCGACCGAGCTACCAACCACATGTCGAAAGTATTTCAGGAAACCATGCGCGACATCTCGCGCATCCTGAAATTTGTGTACAACGGCCACGCTGCCATCGTCGTGCCCGGCTCCGGCACCTCCGGCATGGAAGCCGTGGCGCGCCAATTTGCCACGGGCAAAAAATGTCTGGTCATTCGTAACGGCTGGTTCAGTTATCGCTGGACGCAAATTTTCGACATGGGCGCCATTCCATCGGAATCCATTGTCTTGAAAGCGCGCCCTATCGAAGCCGGGCCGCAGCCTGGCTACGTGCCGGCTCCGATCGAAGAAGTGGTGGCCACCATCAGCCGTGAGAAACCGGACCTTGTATTCGCCCCGCACATTGAAACCTCGGCAGGCATTATCCTGCCCGATGACTATCTACGTGCCATGGCTGATGCAGTACACGCCGTTGGCGGCTTGCTGGTACTCGATTGCATCGCGTCCGGCACAATCTGGGTCGACATGCAGCAGACCGGGGTGGACATCTTGATAAGCGCTCCACAGAAAGACTGGAGCGGCTCACCCTGTTGCGGGTTGGTGATGTTAAGCCCGGCAGCGCGCGCACGCATCGAAGGCACCACTAGCACTAGCTTTGCTGCAGACCTGAAGAAATGGCTGCAAATCATGGAAGCCTACGAACAGGGCGGGCATGCCTACCACGCAACCCTGCCAACCGATGCCCTGCGTTCGCTTCGCGACGTGATGCGCGAAACGGAGGCCTATGGGTTTGCCAAGGTACGAGATGAGCAACTCGAACTCGGCCGCAGTGTCCGCGCGTTGTTGGCTGAACGCGGCATCAAATCGGTCGCAGCCACCGGTTTTGGTGCGCCCGGTGTGGTGGTGTGCTACACCAGCGACGACGACATCAAGACAGGCAAAAAATTCGCCGATCTCGGCGTGCAAATCGCCGCTGGCGTCCCACTGCAATGCGACGAAGGCGTCGACTTCAAGACTTTTCGTCTTGGTTTGTTCGGCCTCGACAAGCTGCAGAACATCGAACGAACGGTTGCTACCCTGGCGCAGGCGCTGGATCAGATTTCAACGTTTTGAGCAATTATTTGTTAGTTACGTCGCCGACGAAGCACAGATCGTAAGTCTACGTCTGATAAAGTGAATCGTGCCCTGCGGCCCCAGTCGATCCACCGTGAATCAAGGTGACCGAACCGGTTCTTCTGCGTAGTGGCGTGTGATTTTTAAAATTCTCACACGCTTTCCGCCTGGTTTCATAATTAGTATCTGTTGATCGTCACCGACCTGCTAACTCCTGCCTTTCGTGAAACTTACAGCTACGGCAGATTTTGGTCATAAAGCAGTCATTCAGATGCCGTAAGTGGTAAGCAGCCACACCTCTCAAGCAAGACAATTATCTATTATCTACAGTTTTTAGGGTATCGTCCCAATCAAAACTTAATTTGCACAAGCCATGAATTCCCATCACGCGATGAATAAGTCTCAAACTCGATTTGCGCTTGATTACGTTTATAGGTTTTCATATAGATATCCCTCCAATTGTTTAGTTGACCATTGACGGTATCCCCACAAGAGACAAGTTTCCACCCATTCTCAGGAAGATGGAAGCTAGCAATGATCTTGCCTGTTAACTTTCTTGGTTCCAAGAGAACGTCCCTGGTACTATACCAATTGGACAGAAGGTAAACAGAACTGATACGTCTATCGGTACAATTAAAACCAGCCGTCGCAATCTCGGGATGAAGCTTTTCTCTTGCTTACCTCAAAATTGTTTCATTTTCTGCTCTTAACAAAACGTAGATGCATAGCTTTATGCTGTTCATTGAAGGATTGATCGATCAGATAATTGCTACTTAAAATAAAGGAGGCTATTTTAAAATCATGTTACCCGATTTTTCTTTTTACCAAATGATGTCCATTGCTCTAGTATTCGTTTGGACCGGCTTTGTCCGGACGGGGCTGGGTTTTGGCGGCGCCGCGTTAGGATTGCCGCTGATGTTATTTGTGCATAATAATCCGCTTTTATGGTTGCCAATCATTGGCATGCATTTACTGTTTTTTTCCGGCTTAACGCTGCTTAACCGTTTGCATAATGTCGACTGGCAGTATTTGCGCTACTCTTTGATTTACATTATTCCTCCCGCTATCATAGGCGTTTTCGGACTGGTGAATCTACCGGTCTTATGGCTGAATAGCTTTATTTATTCGGTTACCTTATTTTATGGTTTTACCTGGCTACTCAACCGAGGTATTGAAAGCCGTCATGTTTGGGCGGATAGAGGACTGCTCGTTTTAGGGGGATACATTGCCGGGATTTCCTTGACCGGAGCACCGTTGATGGTAGCCGTCTATATGCATAATGTCAGCAAGTACAAATTGCGGGACACCCTGTTTATGTTATGGTTCATCCTGGTAAGCATGAAAATGACGATGTTCATTGCCTTATCAGTTGATTTGCATTTTCTAGCGGCATTAACCCTTTTACCCATTGCCGCCATAGGACACCTATTGGGTTTGAAAGCGCATAATGCCATTATGCGCAATGATTTGCTTTTTAAACGCTGGATTGGCGGTGGTCTGATCGCTGTTAGTGTTTTGGGATTATGGCAGTTAGTTAGCAAACATGCTCAGGACTTTTTATGAGTATTATATTCCATCTCCTGCTTTATCCGGTCCCCAAAGATGTAAAGTATTTTTGCCTGAAATAAAGGGCAACGTTGACCAAGCCGATTAGTACTTTGAAACTGGCCGGTTATTTCAACAGCCGTTAAGGTAATGGATAATCGTATATTGCAATAAAACAATTCAACTTTTCCCGGTTATTCGCGATTGTAGGATGATTCTATCCAAATGAGTCCATTGGAGCCATTGGCTAACAACGGCCATCGTGAGTAAAAATTAATTTTGGTAGCCATTCGTTGAGATGTAACATCTTGCTTTTTGCAAGACGTGAGCGTCAACATCAACTCGGGTATCCGCTGTTGCAGTCGTAATTGATGAGGTTAATATGACAAATTCGAACAATGAAACAACGCAAAACCGGACTTCACAAGCTGAAGATGTCCGCACTGGACTAAGCATAACGGCGCTACGACAGGCTTTCAGGGACAACCTTTATTGCATGCAAGTACGAGATAGATCCACAGCGACACTCAACGACTTTTACATGGCTGCAGCCTATACCGTGCGCGACAGGCTGTTAAAGCGATGGATGAATACTGTGCGTAAAGTCATGCAGACCAATACTAAAGTGGTTTGTTATTTTTCTGCGGAATTTCTAACAGGACCGCATTTAGGTAATAACCTCCTTAATTTGGGTATTTTCGATTTGGTTGAGGAAGACTTAAGGGAAGAAAAACTTTCGTTAGCCGAAATGCGGGTGTTGCGCCGTTATCTGGATCTGAGCGGAGCGAAACTTAAGGGTGAATACCTGTCTTTACAAGACATTCTGGATCAGGAAGAAGAACCTGGTTTGGGGAATGGTGGCCTTGGTAGGTTAGCAGCTTGTTTCATGGATTCACTCTCAAGTCTCGAAGTCCCAGCCATCGGTTACGGTATCCGTTACGAGTTTGGTATTTTTGATCAAATCATCCGTGACGGCTGGCAAGTGGAAATCACCGACAAGTGGCTCAATCTTGGCGATCCGTGGGAGCTTGCCCGCCCTGAGCTTGCTTTGGAGGTTAAGCTGGGCGGACACACGGAAAGCTATCAGGATAGTGAGGGAAAATATCACGTGCGCTGGATTCCTGCGCAAGTCATTAAAGGAATTCCTTATGAAATTCCGGTGCCCGGTTATAAGGTGGACACCTGCAACACGCTGCGCTTGTGGTCGGCGCAAGCTTGCGAATCTTTTGACTTTCAGGCCTTTAACGTTGGCGATTACTATGCGGCAGTAAATGAAAAAGTCTTTTCGGAAAATATCACCAAAGTACTTTATCCGAATGACGAATCGTTCGAGGGAAAA
>JBBQCU010000292.1:0-5140 GCA_038319065.1 Methylococcales bacterium | reverse complement strand
ATAGGTGATGTTCATTACCCGGTAATCAATGTAATAAAGGATGGCATTGACTAACAAGAAAAACGGCCAAAATGCTCGCCATAATGCCGAATTTCCCAGCCATGCAGAATGTAAAATTTGATATAAACTTCTGCCGGGCTTGTCGATCCGGTTTTTATTAACATCAGGCGTATAAAAATAAACCAGAAAAAAAATAGCAGCCAAAAATATAACAACCTCAATAAGCGAAAATAGGTTGGTATAGTTAAAAATAATCGGTAACGTATTGATAAACATGAATCAGTTGTCTTTAGCTGATGAAGTGTCAATAAAATTTTAACAAAAAAAAGTACTCATCTTTGTAAATATGCACCCAAATTCACACAAGATTTTTATATACACTGCATTGCCCTGTGAGGCCAGGCCTTTAGTAGATCATTTCGGCTTAAAAAAAGATGTCAATGTTCAGCCGTTTGCCGTTTATTTAAATCATGATATTTGTTTGACGGTGACAGGGCTTGGGAAAAGCGCGATGGCCGCTGGAGTCGCGTATACGCAAGCACTATATGCTAAAGTTGAGCATCCGGTTATCATTAATGTAGGTATCGCCGGGCATAAGGACCACCCATTGGGAGACTTGTTCTTAATCGATAAAATTATCGATATTGAAAGCCAAAAAAGTTATTACCCATCTTTGATTTTTACACCGACCTGCCCCACTGGCTGCATCCAAACGTCATCAAAACCACTACTCAATTATGACCACTCACATCTATGCGACATGGAAGCTTCTGCATTTTATGAAACGGCGGTGCGTTTTTCATCAAGCGAATTGATCCTCTGCCTTAAAGTCATTTCAGATAATCAATTATCACCTGTCGAAAATATTCAACCTAAACAGGTTACTGCATTCATAGCGGCACACATTGCTGCGTTTGAATCACTACTGGCGCTTTTCGCCACACAGACAGAGCTGATAACTACACCCGAACCCAGGCTATTTGAGATGCTGATACAGCGTTATCGTTTTACCTTTAATGAAAGGATGCAATTAAAAACCCGGTTGTCCCGCTGGAATGTTGTCACTAACCACCATTCCCTTGATTTTGATGAGACCCCTTTAGATAGTGGTAAAGATCTGCTGCGCTGGCTGGATCAACGGATCAATAACGCTGACTTCTATTTGTAATAGTTTCGCTTTGGATTAAAAAAAGAAAAATGCATTCTTGGTAACAGCAACAATAACAATGTAAACAAAACAGGTCATCGCGCCGGCAAAAGCCAGCCATCGGACAGTTCCGCGATTACGCATAACAACCACACCCAGTCCTATATAGCCAAGTAAGGCCACTATTTTAGCAATAATCCAGCCATAATTTGTGGATAACCATCCTCCTTGAAAAACCAGTGCAATGCCGCTAACCAGCAATAGGGTATCAATGACATGGGGTGCAATTTTGAGTGCTTTTTGTTTAAGTAATGCCGGATGAGTTTCTGACAAGATAACTCTGCCGACAAAACTGAAAATGGAAAGCAAAACAAAGGTAAGGTGAAAAATTTTAATCATGTTATTCTCAAATGGTTGAGTCTCAAGCTTATTATTATACCGTTGCCGCCGACAAAAGCAGAGATCTTAAATTGTTTGACTTACCATCAGTTAATTTGATCGGCTCGCTTTGGTTCAATCAGCAAATACTAGCTATCGCATTCCACTACGAAATCCGGTTCATAGTTCTGGCCGTTCTGGTATTCAATACGAAATTGTCCAGACGCGGGTTTCATCCATTTGAGCACGCCATTATCGTCTTCCAATATAAAGAACAGGATTTCTAATCGACCTTATAAATCGGTGTCGCCGTTATGCGGGCATCAATCTGTTTTGATAGTTCTTGATAAGCGGGGCTATCAACGGACTGGTAGCGTTGTTTAAATTCTGCTTCGTTCATGTGTTCAGGCAGGTCCCTTGGATCGGGCATGAAATCGCCGTAATCTTTTATTTCGGACATCATCTTTTGAATTTTGCGTGCATTTTCAGGTGATGACGTCGCGATTTCACCAAAGCGCGTACCGGCTTTGTCGGCGGCTAGATCAATAAAGCTGAAACCACTGCCGCCTTGAGCATCGCTCAATTCTTTCTCTTCCCCCGCTACTTGTGCTACCTGGCCGTTTAACGAGGCTGTTATGGCCGCAGAACCAATGAAATGTTGGGCAAGATCTGTTCTTTTATATAAAAAAGTGGCGTAACGTTTTTTTGTTGTTGGTTTTGATACGGCAGAAGGCAAAAATTTTCTGGCTTCTTTATTATTTATATAATCATTAACTGTCATAATGGCCATTTTATTTTCTTCAATAGCATTTTCTAGTGTAGAGCGTTGATAGGCCAGTTCAAATATCGGCTTCAATAAATCGGCCAGAGATAAACGCCATGCGGGGTCATGCAGAGCAATGATTTCGGCAAGTTTTTGCTCATATATGGCAAGATTAGGATTATTGCCACTTTGAGTCAGGAAGTTTTGCGCTTGTATCAGGGTTTCCCTATTGGAGTTATAGGTAATGGAGATTTTTTGTTGGTCAATTTTAACGGTTTTGATAGGGCGGGTTGCCAGAATGACATATTCATTCAACGATGTATGTCGAATGATATTGTCGATAACAAAAGCAGCAAATTTCGCAGGGAGTAATAACTTTCCAGCTTTAAATTTTGTGAGGGTGGGGAGTTCACTATCGTCATCGTTGCCCAATCTAAAACTGATATTTAAATATTGGCCCAGGCTATTTTGGGGCAAAGTCATGGTGACAGTGGATCTCAAGACATTATTTTTTAGTTCTAATTTGGCTGCACTTTTGCCGTACCGGTTTAACAAGTAATTGGCGGCAAGATTGAGGTCGGGTTGCGTTAACTCGATTGTGCCGATTTCGTCCGGCTTTGTTTTAGAGCCTTCATGAAGGATTTTTTTTGCCCTGGCAACGTCATCACGTGTAAGCGTCCAACCTACAGCAATGTCGGGCTTGTTACTGACGCCAAAAAAAATCAGCAAAGCACATAAAATCACCAGTGCACTTAGCAACAGCGAAAGAATGCGTAATAGGGTTTTCATAAGGTATCGATTATACAAATTCCAGTTTTAAACCGGCAGATTTAAGATAGTCGGCCTCCTGAACTAAATCAGCATGGGTCAGGGGTGATTGGGTTAACCACGCTCGGGGAAACTGTAAGTAAATTTTGGATCTTATGATCATTATTTTAAAGTTGGGCAATTCATGTTCATGTCGATTACGGTGCAGTAATACTGCCAGCCGCAAAACAAGAGTCATGTAGGGTGCGTAGTTATTCCAGGGTGACGGTAAGTCATTGAAAAGAGACTGCGAAAATTTGCGTCGATGTGATCTTATAATGGACGCCAATAAAATCTGATCCTGGTTGGAAAAACCCGCTAAATCACCATTTTCAATAATATAGGCGCTGTGTTTATGATATTGGCTATGGGCGATATCGATACCGATCTCGTGCAAATCAGCAGCCCAGTCTAAAAATTGTGTACAGTTTTCATCGTAAGCCCAAAGGTAATCGTCGCTTAATTGTTTCAGCATAACATTAATGGTTTGTTTTATGCGTGCAGCGTGTTTTTTATCGGTGTGATATCGATCGGCTACAGACTGAACAGTCTCGGAGCGCATATCATGATTATAAATACGCCCTAATAAATCCTGTATGAGACCTTCTCTCAAGGCGCCATCAGCAACCGTCATCTGCTCAATACCCAGGCTTTTGAATGTGGCATAGACAATGGCCACACCGCCTGCAAAAACCGGCAGACGCTCCGGATCAAGTTCCGGCAAATTAAGTTCATTAATATGACTACACTGGTTGAGATGAGCAACCAGTTGCTCCAGGCCTTGCCAGGTGATGCCGTTATTGCTCCAGCTTTTGGTTTGCAGAACTTTAGCAATTGAACGTAAGCTGCCGGATGCGCCAATGGCCTCATCCCAGTTTTTACGCTGAAATTTTCTCTGGAATGGCTCCAGTTTCTGCTCGGCAAACAGGGTAGCCTGGTTAAATGCGTTTTTGGATAGCCTGCCATCATTAAAAAAGGCATTACTAACCGAGACGCAGCCCATATGCAGACTTTCTTTTTCTTTGGGTGTGTCACCTGTGCCTATGATATATTCGGTGCTGCCGCCGCCTATATCCATAACCAGGCGCAAGTTGGCATTGCTGCTCAAACTGTACGCCACTCCCAAGTAGATCAAGCGGGCTTCTTCTATGCCTGAGATAATATGGATAGGATGATTTAGTGCTTGTTCAGCTTTAATCAGGAACTGCCCGGCATTTATAGCGGTACGCAGGGTATTGGTGCCCACAATGCGCACGCTGCCTGGCGGGAAATTTCGGATTCTTTGGCCAAATCTTTCCAGGCACGCTAATGCTCTATTTTGAGTACTCTCATCCAGGACGTTATCCGTATCCAGTCCGGATGCAAGTCTGACCATTTCCTTAAGCCGGTCTATTGTTTGCAGTTTACCATCGTTCAGGCTGCAAACAATCATGTGAAAGCTGTTTGAGCCCAAGTCGACGGCGGCAACGATTTCAGGGGGTTTGTTCGGCACGAGTTATCCAGTTTTGTCTACGAAGCGAGTTAATATCTGCTAAAATTACACGGCTTTTTGCTATCCATTTGTGCTTTTTATCATGGATAACAGCATGTCTAATTTAACTTATTTAAAGGCTCCCGTTAAGTGTTAGTTTCAATATGAATGCATTATCTATTCGTAACCTTCGAAAAACTTATAATAATGGTTTTGAAGCTTTAAAAGGTATTAATCTTGATGTAGAGGAAGGTGATTTTTTTGCCTTGCTCGGTCCTAATGGTGCAGGTAAATCGACGGCTATCGGCATTGTAAGTTCACTGGTTAATGAAACGAGCGGCACGGTCAGCATTTTTGGACATGATTTAAAAACGGATCGGCCAAGAGCTAAAAGTTGCTTGGGGCTAGTGCCGCAAGAGGTTAATTTTAATCAATTTGATACGGTCAAAAGCATTGTTTTCAATCAAGCGGGATATTACGGCACACCGCGTAAACTTGCCCTGCAAAGAACCGAACAATGTCTTAAGCAGATGGACTTGTGGGATAAACGCGATACGGTTTCCAGACGTTTATC
>JBBQCU010000291.1:0-5144 GCA_038319065.1 Methylococcales bacterium | reverse complement strand
ATAGTTAAATTAGTAACAAAAAAGTCATTTATTTTATCAATGTTAGGGAATGGAGATTTTATGCTCAAAAAGTTCGGCTGGTGTGTTTTTCTAGTTTTTCTGTTTAATCAAAATGCTTTAGCGCAGTTACCGGACTTTACCGAACTGGTAAAAGCTAATAGTGCGGCGGTGGTCAATATCAGTACGACCCAAAAAGCCAAGCCAGAAGCTACTGAAGGCGCCCAGAAAGAAGTCCCCATGCCTGAAGGAATGCCGCCTGAAATGGAGGAATTATTCAAGCATTTCTTTAATAATCCTGATGGTGGTGGCTATGGTGGCGGAGATACGCAGTCATTAGGATCCGGTTTTGTTATTTCCAAGGATGGCTATGTGCTGACCAATCATCATGTCGTAAAAGATGCTGATGAAATCATTGTTAAATTCTCTGATAGACGCGAATTGGTAGCCAAACTGATCGGCTCCGATGCGCGTACCGATGTTGCGCTATTAAAAGTGGATGCTACTGATTTACCCGCCGTCACTATTGGTGATCCTAATAAACTACAAGTAGGCGAGTGGGTTTTAGCTATTGGTTCGCCATTTGGCTTTGAACAGTCAGTGACGGCAGGTATCGTCAGCGCTAAAGGACGCAGCTTGCCCGGCGGTAATTATGTACCGTTTATCCAGACGGATGTGGCGATTAATCCCGGCAATTCAGGTGGGCCACTATTTAACATGGATGGTAAGGTTGTTGGCATCAATTCCCAGATTTATAGCCGTACCGGTGGATTCATGGGGCTTTCATTCGCTATTCCCATGGATGTAGTGATGAATGTTGTTGAACAAATAAAAAAGACTGGTAAAGCTTCTCATGGCTGGTTAGGTGTTCAGATTCAGGATGTAACCCGGGAATTAGCTGAATCATTTGGCATGAAAAAACCAATGGGAGCCTTAGTTTCAAAAGTGATCCCTGGCAGTCCGGCAGAAAAAGCGCAATTGCAAATTGGTGACATTATTACCGAGTTTAATGGCCAGCCAATCGAAAATTCCGGTGATTTACCTCCCATGGTAGGTATGACACCGATCAATGATAAAGCGACGTTAAAAATTCTCAGACAAGGAGAAGAAAAAACCATAGCTTTCAATATAGGACTGTTACCCGATCAAATTGATAAAGAACCTGATATCAAAAAAACAGAGAAGGCCAAACCCACTAATAGATTGGGGGTTAGTGTTAGCGATTTGACCGCAGAGGAAAGAGAGGCGTTGCAGGTTGTTAAAGGCGGTGTGTTAGTTCAGAATGTTGGCAAAGGTGCAGCCAAAAATGCGGGTATTCAGCCTGTTGATGTGATATTACGCATAAATAATGACGTTCTTCGTGATGTTGCTGATTTTGAAAAAATAGCCAAGACTCTCCCGGCGGGTAAATCCGTCGCTGTTTTAGTTCAGCGTCGTGGTAGTCCAGCCTTTTTGGCACTTAAAATAGATAAGTAATGCCAACAACACCCCCTGAAGTTTTAACCACATTAACGACCCTGCGCGATTACATTCGCTGGGCTGCCAGCCGGTTTTCGCAAGCCAGGGTCAGTTTTGGTCATGGGACGGTTACAGCGCTTGACGAAGCTGCGGCGTTAGTATTGCATACCCTTTATCAGCCCTATAATCTGGCTGAAGCTTATCTGGATACCGTTTTAACAATGAATGAACGCCAGGCTGTCATTGATATTATCGATAGACGTATCAATGAGAGAATACCCGCGGCCTATTTAACAAATGAAGCTATTTTTGCGGGTTTGTCGTTTTATGTTGATGACAGGGTGCTGGTACCCAGATCGCCCATCGCTGAATTAATCGAACAACGCTTCTCTCCCTGGGTAGAAGAAGACCAAGTGGGCCGTATTCTGGATTTATGTACCGGCAGTGCTTGTATTGCAATAGCCTGTGCTTACGCTTTTCCGGATGCCTTGGTGGATGCAGTGGATTTGTCAGCCGATGCCTTGGCTGTTGCGGAAATCAACATTGAAAACCACCAGGTATCCGAGTCGGTGACAATTTATCAGTCAGATTTATTTAAAAATCTACCGGCTGCTCTATACGATGCCATCGTCAGCAATCCTCCTTATGTGTGCCATGAGGAATGGGAACAATTGCCTCAGGAGTTTCGCGCGGAACCGGATATAGGTTTTAAAGGTGGGTTCACAGGCCTGGATATTGTTCTTCGCATTCTGGTTGATGCCGATGATTATTTGACAGAGCTGGGAATTTTAATTGTTGAAGTAGGAAGCAGCGCAGAAGCACTACAGAACACTTTCCCTGATGTGCCTTTTTACTGGCTGGATTTTGAACGGGGCGGGGACGGCGTGTTTTTGCTGACAGCCGAGCAGGTTCATTATTATCACGAAATATTTATGGCGGCTTTAATTTAATATGTCTGGAAATACCATAGGAAAACTTTTTACCGTTACCTCGTTTGGCGAAAGTCATGGACCTGCCATAGGATGTATCGTTGATGGCTGCCCTCCTGGACTGGCATTGACGGAAGCCGATTTGCAGGAAGATCTCGACCGTAGAAAACCGGGTACATCAAGACATACCACGCAACGGCGCGAAGCCGATGAAGTAAAAATCCTTTCGGGAGTTTTTGAAGGTAAAACCACAGGTACACCGATTGGCCTGTTAATTGAAAATACCGATCAACGCTCAAAAGATTATTCTAAAATTGCTGACACATTTAGACCCGGGCATGCCGATTATACTTACCAGCAGAAGTATGGTTTTAGAGATTATCGGGGCGGAGGCCGTTCATCGGCACGTGAAACAGCGATGCGTGTTGCAGCCGGAGGCATAGCCAAAAAGTATCTCAAAGAGCAGGCGGGTATAGAAATTCGCGGTTATTTATCGCAACTGGGGCCGATAAAAATTGAAAAGCTCGATTGGACTATCATTGACAGCAACCCTTTCTTCTGCCCTGACGCGGATAAAGTTCCTGAAATGGAAGCCTATATGGATGCTTTACGTAAGGAAGGCGAATCAATTGGCGCGAGAATCGAGGTGGTGGCAAATAACGTTCCACCGGGTTTAGGTGAACCCATTTTTGACCGTCTTGATGCTGATTTGGCTCATGCTTTAATGAGTATCAATGCGGTAAAAGGCGTGGAAATCGGAGGCGGATTTGCTTGTATTGATAGCAAAGGCACACAATTTCGCGATGAAATGACCCCAGGGGGATTTTTGAGTAATCATGCCGGCGGCATTTTGGGTGGCATTTCCAGCGGTCAGGCTATCACTGCCGGTATTGCGCTAAAACCCACTTCCAGTTTGCGGCTGCCAGGTAAAAGTATCAATCTGCAAGGTGAGACTATTGATGTGGTTACCGAAGGCCGTCATGATCCCTGTGTCGGCATACGGGCCACCCCGATTGCTGAAGCGATGATGGCAATCGTCCTTATGGATCATTTTCTGCGTCATCGGGCACAGAACATGGGTGTTGTTTCAGGATTGCCAATCTTGCGGTAATCCTGGATCCAGGCGTAGGGGCAATCCCTTGTGGTTGCCCATTTTTTTAAGGGTGATATTTTCAATAGGGTATCCACAAGAGATACCCCTACCTCGATAATCCAATGTCTGTCCCCTACTGGCGACTGTCAGGTTTCTATTTTTTTTATTTTGCAACGTTAGGTTGTTTTTTACCTTACTGGAGTCTCTATTTAAAAGATGCCGGATTTAATCCCATTGAGATCGGCGAACTTTCTGCATTGTTGGTCGGCACAAAAATTATCGCACCCAATTTATGGGGCTGGATTGCCGATCATACCGGGAAAAGTTTACGAATAATTCGTCTTGCTTCATTTTTTGCCGCCTTATTCTTTGCCGGTTTTTTATTTGCTGAACATTATTTCTGGTTTGCTTGGATAACCATAGCGTTCAGTTTTTTTTGGAATGCTGTATTGCCGCAATTTGAAGCAGTCACGTTGTTCCACTTAAAAAATGAACCTCACCGTTATAGTCAAATCAGACTCTGGGGATCGATCGGATTTATTGTAGCGGTACTGGGTATAGGCGCGTTATTGGATAGCCAGCCGGTTGCAATACTTCCGTGCGTCATTACCGCTTTGTTGGTTTCAAGTTGGTGGGCCACCTTAATCACCCCCGAGGCTAAGGCTATCAGTCATGGGCCAGCTCTGGTCGGCATGCTGAAAATACTAAAAAAACCGGAGGTTTTAGCTTTTTTTACGGTTAATATTTTGCTACAGATCGCCCACGCACCTTATTATGTTTTTTATTCGATTTATCTGAAGCACTATCATTACTCAACTGCGGTTACAGGATTGCTCTGGGCGCTTGGCGTTTTGGCTGAGATAATTCTATTTCTTTACATGAGGCGCTTGTTAAAACGCTTTTCCTTAAGAGTTATTTTATTGCTCAGTTTGGTGTTGGCTACAGGCCGTTGGTTAATAATCGGCTGGTGTCCTGATTATTTGGGCTTGTTGATTATTGCTCAATTATTACACGCCGCAACGTTTGGCGGTGCTCATGTTGTTGCCATACACCTGGTTCATCTTTATTTTGGCGGGCAGCATCAGGGCAAAGGCCAAGCTTTATACAGTAGTCTCAGTTTCGGTTTAGGAGGGATGCTGGGTAGTCTTTATAGCGGCTATTACTGGGACTCATTGGGTTCAAGGTTTGTATATTCAATGGCGGCAATATGTTGCGGTATTGCTTTTGTGATTGCTTATATTTGGGTAGGCAGGGAAAATGCTCAAAACACAACTGCAGTAGGTTAAAATAAGGTGAGATTATCGATAAGGGGCGGAATTCATACGTTATCGGTCTCTAAAGTCGCCCTATAGTCTTGACTACCTTGAATAACTTTATTAGGAAATAGTGTGTTTGAAATTATAAAAAGCGGTGGCTGGCTGATGTTGCCAATCATTTTGTGCTCAATTGGAGCAATGGGCATTATCGCCGAACGTTTCTGGTCTTTACAAAAAAAGAAAATATTGCCGCCGGAATTGGTTCCCCAGGTATGGAAGTTATCCCGTGAAAAAAAACTGGATGATGCCATCTTGCGCCGTTTGAAAACCAGTTCACCTCTTGGCTGCATTTTAGCGGCCGGACTTGCCAATAGCCATCATGGAAGGGCTGTTATGAAGGAATGTATTGAA
>JBBQCU010000290.1:0-5146 GCA_038319065.1 Methylococcales bacterium | reverse complement strand
CAGCGCTTTTCGTTGTTCAAAATCGGCAATGATGCGGCCTTGTTTGTACAAGGTATCCGAGTAGTCTTCAGGCTTGCCAAGGGTGATTTTTTGCGGCGCGTGAAAACGATGTCCTTGCGTAGTTGCTCCGGTTTCCAGCCCTAAAATTTCGGTGTTAATAACGCTATCACCATACAGTAAAACAGCCCAATGTACCGGTCTGACAAACTCTGTCGTAAAACTGCCCCAGCGCATTCTCTTGGCAATCGGCAAGTCGGCTATACTTTGGCGAATAATATCGGGAATCAGGTTCTCAGTCGCTTGTCCTTTAACCGTTTGAGTAAAGCTGAGCCATTCGCCCTTGTCAGTTTTCAAGCGTTCAAGCTGTTCAAAGGTTGTACCACAACTGGCCGCAAATCCCAAAGCCGCTTTGCTAGGTGCGCCGTCTGGCCCAAAAGCCGCCTGTATCGTAGGTCCACGTTTTTCAACGGTTTTATCCGGCTGCGCTGTAGACAGATTTTCAATCAGCACGGCTAAACGTCTGGGTGTAGCGTAGGCTTTGCTACCGGTAAACGTCAGCTCGGCGGCCTGTAAACCTTGAATAATCCCATCCAATAAGGCATTGCTGAGTTTGAGCAAGGTTTTGGGGGGTAATTCTTCAGAGCCTAATTCAAAAAGTAAGTGTTGTTGTTCTGACACAGGGCGACCTTTTTAGATTTGATTACAAGTTTTGTAATGTGTTGATGTCGGTATTACGGGCATGTTCTTTTAAGTACGCCGTCCACTTTTTTAATACGCAAACTCCATCGGCGTTTTGGCTTTTTAAATCCCGAAACAAGCGTTTAAATCGATGGTCATTTTTGCTGCTAGCAACTTTGGTTATTTTTCGCAGACTTTTTAAGTCCATTGGTAGCGAGTAATCTGCTAACAACAAGTTTTTTTCTTCCGCTTGTTTGATTAACCAACTTTCAATAGGCGGATGCAAAATGAGGTAATGATGTTTTTCAGGGTGTTTAAACAATAGCACGTTGTGTTGTTCGTCAATTTGGTCAAATTCAGCCAAGTAAAAAACCTGGCTTTTATCATGGTCAAGAATACCCAACGCAAAAGTATCAGCAAATTTTTCCTTCATCACTTTGGCAACGGTATGACAACCTTTTTGGTGATTGTAACTTTTTCTAGGAAATACCAAAGTTTCAACAAGCATGGTGTCAAGATAGCATTCTGGAATAATGGAGTCATCCATGTGTGGTGAATCGCTCATAATTGAAAAACACATCGATGCCGTAAATGTAAACTTCGTTTAATTCCTCATCCGACAAGCGATAAACAACGGTTTGCCCATCCTCAAAATCAGCCATAAAAATTGCCAATTCCGCCCGAGTTTCTTCATCTTCCATGAAATCATTCAGCACATAAGGGCTGTGCGTGGCAATAAAAAACTGGTTAGTTTCAGCGTTGATAACTTCTTGGGTTATTTGAGCGATATAAGGCGGGAAACAGTGGGCTTCAGGTTCTTCAAAAAGCAGAATTGAATCTTTGTTGGAAGCAATTGCCGCTTTGTAAAAAATGATTCGCTGTATTGTGTCTGCTATCGAGCTGTAAGGAAATGAAATAATGTTATCTTCTTCTAAAGTCTTCATTAACCTTAACGCATAGGTTGCATTATCAAATAAAAGCTTAAGTCCGTATTCAGAGAAGATACGCGATAAATCAGTTTTTAGTTCTTTATGGGATTGAATAACATCAAACAAATTCGTGCCATAAGGAGGCAATAAATGAGGAATAAAGAATTTTTGTTTCTTGAATATAAAAGGTTGAGAAAATTTGTAATATTTAACTTTAGGTGGCAGAGGATCGGAATCATCATTTGAGTATGTATGTGTAGATGTCCAATCGAGCAAGTTATCTATTGAAATTACAGAGCGTTGATTCGCTACTCCTGCGGAATAAAGTGGTATACCTAACTTAGAATCAGCAATTGGATCTATCTGATTTACTATAAAGTTGACTGAACCACCGATAAAAGTAACTTTGCAAAAGCTATTGCTATCAGTATTCTCATTGGTACGAATGACTATATCTTCACTAATGTTTCCATCAAAAAACAATTCTGGGATATTTTCCAGCCTGACAAACTGCGTAATTTTTTTGCTTTCGTTATATTCAATATAAGGTAAGCTATATAAACCTATCGCTTCAAGAATATTAGACTTACCCACATTCGGCTTACCAATCAGCAAGTTTATGCGCTTGCAATCGCTTAAAGTCACATCCTTAAGCGATTTAAAATTGGTAACCCGTACCGTATTGAAAAACGTTGTCATTCTATTCGGATGGATTGCCGCACATCGGAAAACCCAGTGACTCGCGGCGGGCGTAATACGCTTCGGCCACGGCTCTGGACAAGGTCCTGACTCTTAGAATATAACGTTGGCGTTCGGTGACTGAAATCGCGTGGCGGGCATCCAGCAGGTTGAAGGTATGCGATGCTTTCAAGACCATTTCATAAGCAGGCAATGGCAGGTTGAGCTCGATGAGTTTCTGGCATTCCTGCTCGTAGGTGTCGAAACATTTGAACAGGAATTCGACGTTCGCGTGTTCGAAGTTATAAGCCGACATTTCAACTTCATTTTGATGAAACACATCACCGTAAGTGACCGTGCCGAAAGGTCCTGTAGTCCAGACCAGTTCGTAAACGCTGTTAACGCCCTGCAAGTACATGGCTATGCGCTCCAGGCCGTAAGTGATTTCTCCGCTTACAGGCCGGCATTCCAGACCACCGACTTGCTGGAAATAAGTAAACTGCGTGACTTCCATGCCATTTAACCAGACCTCCCAACCCAGACCCCAGGCGCCTAATGTGGGTGATTCCCAATTATCTTCGACAAAGCGGATATCGTGTTCGAGCAAATCAAGGCCCAGATAACGTAACGAACCAAGATACAGCTCCTGGAAATTGTCCGGCGATGGTTTTAAAACCACCTGAAACTGGTAGTAATGTTGCAAGCGATTGGGATTTTCCCCAAAACGGCCGTCAGTGGGACGGCGTGAGGGCTGCACATAGGCGACGTTCCAGGGCTCAGGGCCTATAGCCCTTAAAAAAGTAGCCGGATGGAAAGTCCCTGCGCCTACTTCCTGATCCAAAGGTTGTAGTAAAATACAACCCTGACTTGACCAATATTCCTGCAAGGCCAGGATAAGTCCCTGGAAAGTTGAAAAATCGTTGTTGATACTCGACACGGTAGCTATCTTAAGGCAATAAAAAAGTTTTCAATTATAGCCTAAAAAAATCTTTATACGTAGGGTTAGGAATGGATTGCCAGGAAACAGAGTCGTATGCCGGAAACAATCAATCTCCAATAAATGAAGCTTTATTTAATCCAGGTTTCCTTACTCATCATCTTTTTGAATAGCTTGCAGTGAAAAACTGCCAATCAGATCGCTTTTTGTGGCATCGGTTGAATCAATTTTTGAAACGGGGCCTAAACCCACACTCAAATTGATTTTCAATTTAAGGTTATTGCGGGAGTCGCAATTTTGCAATGCCTCCTCCTTGGAAATAGTGCCTTCTTTAAACAGTTTCAACAGATTGCTGTCAAATGTCTGCATGCCGTCAATTTCTGATTTTTCCATGACTTCTTTTATACCGTGTATATCGCCTTTTTGGATTAAATCCCGAATCAGTTGTGTACCCAATAAAATTTCAAAGGCGGCAGTTCGTTTGCCATCCATCGTTGGTACCAATCTTTGCGATACAAAGGCTTTTATATTATGCGATAAATCTATTAGTAATTGATGGTGCCGCTCTTCCGGGAAGAAGTTCAGGATCCTGTCCAATGCCTGATTGGAGTTATTGGCATGCAGGGTTGAAAGACATAAATGACCCATTTCAGCAAAAGCCAAAGCATGTTCCATCGTTTCGCGTGAGCGAATTTCACCGATCAAGATAACGTCCGGAGCCTGTCGAAGGGCATTTTTAAGTGCATCCCCATAATTCATGGTATCGACGCCAATTTCTCGCTGATTAACCAGTGATTTTTTGTGTGGATGCATATATTCGATGGGATCTTCAATCGTAATAATGTGTCCGGAAGCATTGGTATTCCGGTAGTCTATAAGTGCCGCTACTGATGTTGACTTTCCAGAACCGGAGCCGCCAATAAACAATATTAGCCCTCGCTTTTCCATAATGGAATTTTTTAGTATAGGCGGTAGGCTTAAGGTATCCACGCTGGGAATTTTTAATTTGATATTGCGGATTACCAGCGCAAAACAGTTCCGCTGCTTAAAAATATTAACTCTGAACCGGCCAATTCCCGGCTCGGAGATGACCAGATTCATTTCAGGACGTTGTTCAAACGCTTTTTGCTGATCTTCATCCATCAAGTTACAAGCAATGTCCTTTACTCGATCTTTAGTCAGTTTTAAGTTTTCAAGCGGCTTTAATGTGCCTTCAAATTTGCCTACGGGTGGTGCCTCTACGGTTAAATAAAGATCAGAGCCATCATGATTGGCGAGGATTTTTAAATAATCTTTGAGTTCCATAATAAGTTCCAACAGGAGCAATTAGTGTGTGATTTTTGAAGCCGGTTTTTCAACAAGAGAAGTAGAAACCAGTTTTTTAAATTACTGAGTATAATATCCTAATTTTTAGATACAAGAGTGTTATGAGTAAACAAAGAAAAGCCTTGGCATTGATTTCCGGTGGTCTGGATTCGATGCTGGCCGCAAAAACCGTAATGGAACAGGGAGTTCACGTTGAAGGTATTAATTTTTTTACGGGTTTTTGTGTAGAAGGACATACTCACGCGATACGAGAAAAAGATAAAGCCAAACCCAAGCGCAATAACTCCTTATGGGTTGCGGAGCAGTTAGGGATAAAGCTGCATATTATCGATGTTATCGAGGAATATAAAAATGTACTGATTAATCCCAAGCACGGTTATGGCGCGCATATGAATCCTTGCCTGGATTGTAAAATTTTCATGGTAAATAAGGCCAAACAATGGATAGTGGAAAATGATTTCGACTTTATTATTACCGGTGAAGTCATCGGCCAAAGGCCTATGTCGCAAAGTAAATCAAAAATGCCAATCGTGGCAAAACAGTCGGGTGCTGATGATTTATTATTGCGTCCTTTGTGTGCTAAAAATCTACCCGCAAC
>JBBQCU010000289.1:0-5174 GCA_038319065.1 Methylococcales bacterium | reverse complement strand
TTAAAAATATTTCGCCATGCCAGGATTTTGCCTATATTAACAGGTTAAATATTGGCCAAATGTGTTAGAATTATCACCGGCAAATAATATAACAATTATTTTTCCAATATAACTATAAATAACAACAACTTGAGGATAAGTGAAATATGAAAACATTGAAAACAATCTTACTATCTTTATTTATTGCAGCTTCTATAGGTGCTGTTTCAACTACAGCTTTAGCCGAAACTGACCCAGGCAGAATTACCTACAAACCTGCTGAAGCAATTGATATGGTAGTCGGCAAAATACAAGATGCCATTGAAGGTATTAGCAAAGGTGCTAGCGGCGAAGAAGCTTCCGCGCTTATTAAAAAAGCAAGTGATTTAAGTAAAGAAATCAATGCTAATGATAAAGTAGACAATGCACGCGCAAAAGCTAATAGAAAGCTGAAAGCTGCTATGGCACACGCTAAAGAATCTGCTTTACAAGAAGCTGAGCAAGAATTGAGAGATGCCAAGAAAGATTTTGAAGCCCTGAAAAGCTTAATCTAATAGCAATATGACCCTATCGGGATTCCTTTCGGCTTCCTGATAGGGTTCGTTATTCCCCCGCTTAACCTTCTAATCTTCCAATCGTGGGAACTCTCGGTTATGATATTTCCCTCATATTATAATTTTCAAACCCCTTGCATTGCCTTCTGGCAACGCTAGCTGGCGGTCTTAAAATGCGCCCCCATGCTGTCCAAAATCCAGTCCTCCACAAGTTCAATATTTGAACAATACTTTTTAATGTCGGCATCACACTCGGTAGCAAAATAGATTTGTTGCCGCGTGGTATCTTTGGCACATTAGAATTATTTCATTCGCGTCTAACCAGAAACAAATAGAGCACCATAACTAGACGGCATATTATATGACAGAACAAGACAGAGTATTTCTCCAGACGAGTCGGCCGGAAGATTTTGCTTTTGACGAACGTGTTGCAAAAGTTTTTGATAATATGGTTTCAAGGAGCGTGCCTTTTTATAATGAAGTACAGCGCATTCAGTCAGATCTTATTATGGATTTTTTGCCTGAAGATTCGGGTTTAGTCTGCGACTTGGGATGCTCGACAGGAACTACCATAGAATACCTTACAAAACATCAGAAATGCCCGGATAGTACCCGGTTTATTGGATATGACAATTCTGAGCCAATGCTGGATAAAGCCCGTGACAAATTGTTTGAGCAAATTGCCGCCGGGAAAGTGACATTAATTATTGCCGATCTGAGCCGTCTTCCTAAATTGCCTTCCTGCAATGTTGTCATCCTTAATTGGACTTTGCAATTTGTTCGACCGATTGATAGAGAACATCTGCTAAAAAATATTTATGAAGCACTTAAGCCCGGTGGAATGGCCTTGTTGTCTGAGAAAATTCTCGTTAATGATCCGGTACTAAATCGCTTATACATAGATCATTATCTGCAATTTAAAATTTCTCAAAGCGGTTATACGGATGTTGAAAATCAGCGTAAACGTGAAGCCCTGGAAAATGTTTTGATTCCTTATCGCCTGGATGAAAACTACGAATTATTGGAGCGAGCTGGATTTGATCGCATTGGCACCTACTTTCAATGGTTTAATTTCGCCTGTATGATCGCGATAAAAGTTTAATTTCACATCTCTAGGACAACTAAAACGTGTTCGGCGTCTTAACTTCAACCTCGGACACCCACTCCAGCCACTCGCTAAGAACTAGCAATGTCCAGATTGATCGCGCATGATCAGCCTTGCGCTGCGTGTGTTCCTGCAATAGTTCCAGTGCAACAAAACGATTAACACCGACGCGATCCAGCAGGGGTGAGGATAATTTTGATTTAGCCCATTCATACAGCGGTTCACGCAACCAACTGCTCAGAGGCACAGACAGCCCCCGCTTTTTGCGGTGCACTATCTCCGTAGGGAGGTAACGCAGGGCATAACGTTTCAAAAAAACTTTGGTTTGTAAGCGATGGATACGTTCTTTCTCAGGGAGAGAGGCGGCGAATTCCATGACTTCCTGATCGAGAAAGGGCGCTCTTAATTCCAGCGCTGATTTCATGCTGGCACGGTCGGCCTTGGTTAATAAGCCTTCCGCCAGCGATGTTTCCAGATCGTGTTGTTGAAGCCGGTCCAGCATTTCTGCTGTTAAATAGCTGGGCCTCTTAATCAATGGCGGTGTTACACCGAGGCGCTTTAAAATCGCGGGTGAAATACAAGACGTCCAGAGGATATGGCGACCGAGAAAATCCAGTTCATCGCCCTGAATAAAACGTTTAAGCAAAAAGGCGATCGTCACTTTCTTATCGCTCGCAGGCCAGCTTTCTACCGCACGTCGAATAACTGTTCTGACCGGATCGGGAAGCCGCGCATAATAACCGGCAAGTCCTGCGCCAAAGTAGGTCGGATAGCCGCCGAACAGTTCATCCGCACCTTCGCCGACCAGCGCTACGCGCACATCTTGTGCCGCACGTCTGGCTAAAAGCGCGCTGGGCACCCAAGCTGGATCGGCCAGCGGTTCGCCAACCTGCCGGACCAGTTTGGCGATAGTCGGCGGGAAATCTTCGGGACGCACCCAGACTGGCACAAATTCGACTCCCAAGGTATTAGCCACTTGCTCGGCATAATGTCCTTCATCATAGGAGGCCTCACTGAAGCGAAGACTGTAGGCTCTCAGGGTTTTTTCCGGGCGAATGGATCGGGTTACCGCCGTAATTAAAGAAGAATCAAGGCCGCCGCTTAAAAACAAGCCGAAATCGACATCAACCTCGCTTTGCCGACGCACTGACGCCAGGAAAACCTCGTCGAACGCGTCCACAGAGGCTATCTGTTTGGTCGTTTGGGCTACATTCCAACTCCAGTAACGGCTTTTCTGAATACCCATGGCGTTTATGGTCACTATTTCTCCCGGCGACACTTTTTGAATGTCCTTGAAAGGGGTTTCAGGTGCGACAAAAAAGCCGGATTGCAAATAACCGTGAACGGCACTCGTGCTGATGTTATAGGCGTGTGAGCTTGGCGATACCAATGCCGCTATCAACGAGGCAAAAGCAACGATGCCGCCGTTAACCGAATAAAAAAGCGGCCGTTCGCCAGCCCGGTCACGGGCAAGCAATAATTTTTTTTCGCGCGGATCCCAGATCGCGATAGCAAAGGCGCCCTTGAGGCGTTCCACAAAGGCATCGCCCAGTTCCAGGTACATACCGGGAATGACAGCCACATCGGTACTCTGCTCAACAGTTCGCCCACGATCAAGCAGCCACTCGCGTAGCTCAAGATGATTATCAATCTCGCCATTGCAGGCCATCATGACACCGCTAGCGCGGTCAATGATCGGTTGCTTGCCGTCGCTTAAACCTCGAATGGCCAACCGGGTCATGCCAAAGACCGCCGAATGATCGCCGTCAATCCCGGTATCATCGGGACCTCGATGCATCAACGCATCAACCATCGCATTAACCTGCTGTTGTATAGAATTCCCTGCCGTCATGCCCTCGGGCACAATCAAACCACAAATGCCGCACATATCAATTCCCTGCTGAAGCGGGCAGTAAAACCGCCCAGTAATTTGAACCCAGAGGCGCTACTTCAACGCCGCGCTCCAAGGCAAGTTCCTTAAGTTGTACCAAATGATCTTTCTTGGCCAGTAAATAAACCGGATGCGTGCGGGTAGCAAGCCAATCATGCCATTGCGTTAAGGGTACGACACCTTCGGGCCAGGGCTTGCCGGAATTGAGGGTAAACAGGACATAATTGCTGGTCAATTCATTGCCGTCACGGGTTATGACAGTCACCAGACGCTTGAGATAAAACGGCAAGCCATTGGGCAGGCATTCCAGGCAAACCAGTTCGGTTGAAGACGGCAATGTTTTCGGAATGTTTTCTGCCAGACCACGCGAGGATCGAGTCTGTGCATAAAGGTCCAAAAGATGAAAATTGACGGTCATTAAAAGCAGGGGAAAACTGATGAAGGCGGCGAATATTATTTTCGTGTTGCGAGTCCAGAGTGCAAGTGCCGAAAGAAGTGCAACGATACCAAATGATACGGCCATGGGAAGTATTGTGGGCACAAAAAGATCAAAAAGCTCAGGTTTAGACGTGAGTTTGCTTTTGAGAAGGTCAGGATTGAAGGCAATGATGACCAGCAATAAAGCCGCAATTGCACTCAGCAGCAATAGCGGCATCGTTCCATGCCAGACAATTCGAGCGGCTCGTCCGGTACTGTTATTTAGCCCTATAGCAAAAACCCGTGCCGTCAAGATTCCAAGAGCCATCACCGCAGTGAGAATGTAACCGGGCAACTTCGATTGCGAAACCGAGAAAAACAAAACGACGACGATGGCCCAGACAACCAACAGGCGATCTGCGCGAGACCAGTGCTTTCTTTCCTGCCAGGCCACGACTATGGATTCCGGCAGCAAGAAACTCCAGGCAAAAAAGGTCCCGGCAATGATGGGCGCATAATAATAAAAGGGGGCCGTGCGATGAAATTCGGTCGTGGTAAAGCGGGCAACTGATTCCCTCATAATGCCGTAATAGGGAAAATCGGGGCGAAGCAGCGATAACCCGATAAACCATGGCAGCACAACGGCAAAAAAAACAGCCCAGTTGCGCAGGGCAAAAACGCGTTTCATGGCTCCCAGTCGGCCCTCAACGCCATTAAAGATCGTAATTACCAGGGTGGGAATAATAAAGCCTACGGGACCTTTAATCAGGGTGGCGATTCCCGCTGATAAGGCACCCATCAGGTACCAGCGTAGCCGCTGATTTTCGTCACTCTCCTCCGCCAGAAAACAGGCAAAAATGGTAGAGGATACAAAAAAAGCCAACGTCATATCGAAAATGACAAGTCGCGAAAACGCGATATAAAGCGGCGTCGTGGATATGATTAACAGGGCTAGAATTGCTGTGCGCTGATCGTACATTTTCCGGCAAAACAGGAATGCCACAACGACCAGTGAAAAGCCAAAAAAAGCCGAGGAAAGTCTGGCGGCTCCTTCCGATTCCCCGAGCAGTGAAAAAGACAGTGCGATAGTCTTGAAATAAAAGGCCGGCTTATCAAGGTAAACAAGCCCGTCATAAGTGGGTACCAGCCAGGCGTGAGACTGGCTCATTTCCCTTGCCACTTCAGCGTTGCGCCCTTCATCCGGGGAGATCAATGGCCACCCTCCCAG
>JBBQCU010000288.1:0-5175 GCA_038319065.1 Methylococcales bacterium | reverse complement strand
CAAGGTTATGGTATTGGCAAGCCGGTACCTCTGGATGATCTCACGTTAATAAAACCCTTTACAGTGACATCTACATGAACTTTAAGTTTGTCATAATTTTTATCTGGTTAGCATCTATCAGTTACTTTAGTTCAGGTGTTGAGTGCGCTGAAGACTTAATGGATCTATCGCTGGATGAATTGGGCGCAATTCCAGTTACAACTATTGCTACAGGAACGTCAAAACCGATTTTCCAGTCCGCTGCGGTGACCAGTGTCATCACTGCTGAGCAAATCAAATCCATGGGCGCTACTCAACTGCATGAGGTCCTGGAAACTGTGCCGGGGGTTCATGCCAGTCTCCAGGAAAATAATTATGATTATAATTACAGTATCCGCGGTATCCGAAGCGGCGCAAATTCTCAAGTTTTAATGTTATTAAACGGCACCCGTATTACCACACCTTTCCAAGGCACAGTATTGACAGGTTTGGAGATGCCTCTCGAGGCTGTTCAGCGAGTTGAGGTTATCCGGGGGCCAGGCTCCGCATTGTATGGCGCGGATGCTTTTGCGGGCGTTATCAATATCATTACAAAAAAAGCCAAGGATATCAATGGCAAGGTTCTGGGCGCTCGTGCAGGTGATCATAGCACTCAGAGTGGCTGGGGGCAGTATGGGGCTCAGTGGGCGGGCTGGGATGTTGCGACCAGTCTGCAATATCAGCATACCAGTGGCGATAATGGGCGTGTTGTTAATGCCGACGCTCAAACAACCTTGGACCGTGAATTGGGAACGCATGCCTCTCATGCCCCAGGCGCACTGAATACACGCTATGAAACACTTAACGGACATCTTAACCTACAACGCAAGCATTGGGATATCGGTTTCTGGGCATTTAATTCAATTAACGGAGGCATCCGAGCGGGTGCTGGCGGCGCATTGGATCCGAAGGGTGATGGTAATAATAGTGAACAATATTTAGGCGATGTACGGTTTTCCACAGAAGACTGGCTTGAAAACTGGGAACTGATGGCTCATGCCAGTTATCTGCAGGCTGATTTTCAGGGTCAATTAAAGCTTTACCCGGATAATGCCATATTACCCTTAGGAACCGGTAATAATCCTTTAGTTTTGTTTCCAGATGGAGTTCGTCTTAATTTAGGCCGGATACAGAAGGTTCCCTCAATTGAATTGAGCTCGGTCTACAAGGGACTGAACCATCATTTACTGCGCTTAGGCACCGGTTTTCGATATGAACAAATCACTACCAGTGATGCCAGAAATTTCGGTTATGGGGTGCCGCTGCCCCCTGTGGTTAATGGTACATTAACGAATGTAACAGGCACGCCTTTTGTCTATTTACCGGATGCACATCGATCCATCTGGTCTTTGGTAGCGCAGGATGAATGGCAGATCGCTCCCGATTGGCAGTTGACCGCAGGCGTCCGTTATGACGATTATTCTGATTTTGGCGGAACCGTCAATCCGCGTATTGCACTGGTTTGGGATATTAATGAACAAATCACCAGCAAGCTTCTTTATGGAAAGGCGTTCAGAGCACCCAATTTTGCAGAACAGTTTACCCAGAATAATCCGGTAGTGCTGGGCAATAAAAATTTAAATCCCGAAACCATCAATACTTATGAATGGGCTTTTGACTATCGTCCATTCTCTTCGCTGAGAACAGCGGTCAATCTGTATTATTATCAAGTTCATAATCTTATAACGGCAGTGCCGGATCCCGGTAAAACAACAAATATTTATCAGAATAGCGGCAATCAGGACGGCTATGGAAGCGAGCTGGAATGGAAGTGGCAATTCTCTGAGCAATGGAATGTGATGGGTAATTACGCATGGCAACATTCCACAAATGAAGTAACCCATCAAGCGGTGGCGGGTGTGCCCGAGCATCATGTTTATGCTGCTTTTCAGTGGCAATTTATGCCGGCCTGGCAATTCCAGCCCCAGCTCAACTGGATAGGCGGTAGAACCAGTTTATTAGGCGGCAACCAGAAGTTGAACGATTACGAAACAATCGATTTCACGCTGCGGGGTAAAAAGCTGTTTGGACATCTCAATCTTGAAGCTTCATTGCGCAATGCATTCGATACAAAATATTATGAACAGGCTACCCCATTCCCATATAATCTGCCCATGCCGGGAAGAAGCTTTTATCTTGAAGCATCGGTTAACTTTTGATGCCACTTCATATTGTTGACTTATAATCGATTACTAAATAAACTGAGCAAAATGGAGTTATTGTATGACCCGCTTTAGCCGGTAATCGATTAATCAATGCTTTTGGACTAGGTGTGAATAAGACTTGTTGTTTGTAATATGGCTATACAAGGGTGGTAGACAGCTCATCAATAAAAGGCTTGGTTTGCCAAATAGTTCCTTTATTAGTGAGTAAGTCCCATATATCCGGATCTTTTTCAGCAACGCTATCAATCAAATCTGTTATTTTTATCACAGCAGGCCATCGTTGGCCGTGATAATCTACAAGTGGACCAATTTTTATAAAATTGATGCCCGATATTGATAAAAAACGAAACCACTGCGGCTCCAAAGTACCATATAAATGATGTATATCGTTTTCATGGCTTGCTTTTATACAACAAGCGATTAAAGCGATAGTAATAATATGAGGAAAGCTTCGTCGCTCTTTTTGTTTAGAATAATATTGCCAATCACAGTTGATAGCCGCCAAGGTATTATCATCAGTTTTTCTTCTTTTAAACGATTCCGATACACAAAACCGTGATACTTCTCCCAGGTGCAGCCGATTAATCGGCTGCACCGCTGTAAGATTATTAATCTCACAATATTCTTCAAGTGGAAACGATCTTTGAGGGTTATTGGCATCAGGGAGGATAAGGCGAGTTGTCGCGGCATATTCTCCAGTCTTGCGGTAGCGAATCAGGTAATGGACTGAGCGCTGGTCATGGTCGTCAAATTCCAGGTTATTAGGATAGTTTTCAGAATTAAATATTTCATTTTCAACGCAAAAAACTTGATAACGCAGTTTATAGACCTCATTTTTAAGTTCATTCGAAGTTGCTGGTATCATCTCAAAATACTGATCAAAGTGATCAGCTAAATTATTAGCCATGTAAATGTCTCTTATTTTTATAAATAGCGGGTAAAGTAAATCGCTATTAAAGATGATAAAATATAATTAGCCTTCTGAAAATTGCTATGCGGATAAATAATTCAATTGTTGAACGCCTTGAAAGCAAGCTCAATATAACACATAATTTGCATAGGATAAACAATGCCACAACCTAAAGGTTATGTAGACCTGGAATTTCTTACCGTCACCGGAAATCTGTTCAATCACATTAAGCAACGATCCTACACTCGAATGCAAATTCAGCCCGGTCATATGGTACTGGATTTGGGCTGTGGTCCGGGTATTGACACGATTTCTTTGGCGCGACTGGTTGGTGTAAACGGACAAGTCATTGGCGCGGACTACGATGAGGCTATGATTGCTGAAGCTGACCAACGTGCTGAGCAAGCAGAAGTCAATACATGGGTCAAACATCAGTGCGTTGATGCGATATCACTGCCTTATGAAACTGATTATTTCGATTCCTGCCGTAGTGAGAGATTGTTTGAGCATTTACTCAATCCCGTACAAGCTTTATCCGAAATGACCAGGGTAACAAAATCAGGCGGCTGGGTGGTCGTTTTGGATACCGATTGGGGTAGCTTGTCAACAGACAGCGATGAAATTGCTATTGAGCGCCGTCTGGCCCGCTTTATGGCAGAATCCTTTTTGCATAATGGTTACTCAGGGCGAAAATTATACCGTTTATTTAAACAACAAAATCTGGCTGATATTTCATTTGAGATCTTTCCAGTCGCTACTACCAATTATGCCTTGGCACGTCAGGCAACCCAGGCAGAAAAAAACGAACAGGAAGCTCTTAAAGCTGGCGTCATTAGCAGCGAGGAACTGCAGCGCTGGCAAACCAGCCTTCAACGAGCGGATTCAGAAGGTATCTTTTTTTGTAGTGTTAATGTCATGTTGTTTGCCGGACGCAAGAATTAAATTCGTTATTATTAACGAGAATCGGCCTTGATGGCTTTAAAACCAATATCAGTGCGGTAATAGATAGCTTTCCAGTGTATGCTGTTGGCAAGCGCATAGGCTTTTGTTTGCGCTTCCTGGATATCACGTCCCAGAGCACAAGCACATAATACACGTCCGCCAGATGTGACTATATCGCCGCCAACTTGTTGTGTGCCGGCATGAAACACTTTGCTGTCTTTATGCTCTTCCGATGGTAAACCGGAAATAACTGCACCTTTTTGATAAGCATCGGGGTAGCCTCCGGCTGCCAAAACAACGCCCAATGCGGCGCGTTCGTCCCATTCACTAGAGTTTTTATCGAGCTTTCCCTCCAAGGCGGCCTCACAGAGTTCAATCAGGTCACTTTTTAAACGCATCATAATCGGTTGTGTTTCAGGGTCACCAAAGCGGCAGTTATATTCCAGCACTTTAATTGAGCCGTCGGCAGCAATCATTAAGCCTGCGTAGAGAAAGCCGGTATAAGGCAGCCCATCTTCCGCCATGCCGATTAAAGTCGGCTCGATCACATCGCGCATAACCCGTTCATGAATTTCAGCGGTGACGACGGGAGCTGGAGAATATGCGCCCATCCCGCCCGTATTGGGGCCTTTATCGCCATTATCACGGGCTTTATGGTCCTGGGATGTCGCCATAGGCAAGGCATGTATGCCGTCTGCAATGACAATAAAACTGGCTTCTTCCCCTTGCAGAAATTCCTCAATTACCACACGATTTCCGGCTTCTCCAAACACATTGCCGGATAACATGTCTTCAACGGCGGCAATTGCCTCATGTTCGGTTTGTGCGACTATAACGCCTTTGCCAGCCGCTAAACCGTCGGCTTTGACGACGATAGGCGCGCCTTGTTGCCGGATATAAGCTATGGCCAAGTCTGTATCAGTAAAGGATTGGTATCTGGCAGTCGGGATATGATGACGGGTCATGAAATCCTTGCAAAAAGACTTGGAACCTTCCAGTTGCGCAGCTTTGGCTGTCGGCCCGAAGCATTTCAGTCCGGCTTGTTGAAAACAGTCAACGATACCCATAACCAAGGGGACCTCAGGACCGATGATAGTCAAATCGATGTGTTCTTTTTGGGCAAATGCCAGTAATCCTGGA
>JBBQCU010000287.1:0-5177 GCA_038319065.1 Methylococcales bacterium | reverse complement strand
ACACAAATTATTTTGATCGTGTTGTTAAAGAGCGTGAGGCCGGAGCCCCGTTGAGTCGGCCCATTATACAGAACCGCTGCAACTTGTCAACACCCTGTCGACGTTTTGTTTTTCTGACCCCCCGGAGCAAAACGACCTGACCCCGAAGCAGCCCACGATTATAACCTGCCTGTTCCGCTTGTCAACCAGCCCTGTCAATTTTACTAAAACTTCCTGTCCTTACCGAGCACCTTGCCAAGAAAGAATTGAGCATTATACAGGCACCATTATTGCCGTCAATTAGTTATTTTTACACGCGCAAACTTTCTTTTTCCTACTTGATAAATATTCTCAGCACTTATTGGTATTTCCAGCTTTGTATCTGAAACTTTTTCTCCATCAATTTTTACTGCCCCTTGTTTTATCAACCTGATTGCTTCAGATGTACTGGCCGTTAATCCGGCATCTTTCAATAAATTCGCAATGCAATAACTGACCCCCTCAATTTTTAATTCCAACTCATCTATTTCATCTGGAATCACGCCGCGTTGAAATCTGTCTTCAAAGCTATCCAGCGCCTTGCGGGCAGCGGCGGCATCATGAAATCTTTCAATAATTTCCTGAGCCAATTTTACCTTATAGTTACGGGGATTAGCACCTTGCTCACATTCCTGCATCCACAACTTAATTTCAGCCATCGGCCGGAAACTTAACAATTCATAGTACCTCCACATTAATTCATCTGATATTGACATTAATTTGCCAAACATATCATCTGCTGTATCGGCTATCCCCACATAGTTATTAAGAGACTTAGACATTTTCTGCACACCATCCAAACCTTCTAGAATTGGCATAGTTATAACAACTTGTGGCTTCTGCCCAAAAACCTCTTGTAATTGACGTCCTACCAATAAATTAAACTTTTGATCCGTACCGCCCAATTCAACATCTGCTTTCATTGCCACAGAATCATAGCCTTGTATTAGTGGATACAAAAATTCGTGAATTGCAATGGGCTGACCTCCTTTAAAACGCTTGCTAAAATCATCCCTCTCCAGCATCCTGGCCACGGTATGCTTGGCAGCTAATTGAATCAAATCTGCCGGTGACATTGCATTCATCCAACTTGAATTAAACATAACCAGCGTTTTAGCCGGATCCAAAATCTTGAAAATCTGCTCTTCATAGGTTTTCGCATTATCTATGACCTCATCCCGGGTTAACGGCTTTCGGGTGACGTTTTTCCCTGTTGGATCGCCTATCATCCCTGTAAAGTCACCAATCAGAAATAGGACTTCATGTCCTAAATCTTGAAACTGTTTTAATTTGTTGATCAGCACGGTATGCCCCAAATGCAAATCCGGAGCGGTTGGGTCAAAGCCTGCCTTAATCCGCAGAGGCCTGCCCTCTTCCAGCTTTTTAATTAACTCCTGTTCAATTAAAACTTCATCAGTCCCTCTTAGAAGGATTGCCAATACGTCCTCTTGCAATTTCTTTCTCCAAATTAGATCTTTATAAATAAAATCATTATAGAATTAATAATCAGCCCGGTAGAATAAATATATTAAATTGCCTGTAAGTTGGTAAAACCTTTAAAAAACCCTTAAAATGGTTTCCAGTAAAACGTTAGAGTTTCTGTTTTTAATAATTTACAACTACTTAGCCAACTTCTCGTGAAAAATAAATTTTATACCTCCATTCTATGGATTGGTTTAGCTCTTGCCAGCACGACTAGTTTTGCTAAATCAGCCCATCATAAACATGTCAATGTTTCTGCAAAGGGCGTCAAAATATTTACACGGCACACCGCTAGTCGAAAAATATACCCAATTCATCACCATTTTGTTAACGCTTCCAATAAACGAGAGAGAACAAAATTACTCTCCATTTATAGTACATATAGTGCCCGGAAAATAGATAGAAGATTTTCATCAGTTTCAATCAGTAATGCTTACCTGGCTCAAAAAAACCAGGATGAGTCATTTTTAGAACCTACTGAAAATAATGATCGTATTCACTCCTATATAGCTGCCCACAATAAAAATATCCATATTGATAAATCGGCTAACTATAGCGACGAAACACCTCGCCATATCACTAGCGTCCACGGCACTGTTAACACATCTTTATCGTTAGCAGGCCAAAAAGCAGGCTTATCAAATGAGTTAATTTACCAACTCACGAATATTTTCGCCTGGGACATCGATTTTGCAAACAACTTAAATCAGGGCGATCAATTCACTGTTGTTTATGAGGAAACAAGGATTGGCAACAATTCCTCCAGGAGCCAGATTATTGCTGCTGAATTTGTTAATCAAGGGAGGATCCTAACTGCTATCAGGTATAAAGATAAAGAGGGTCACGTCAATTATTATAGCCCTGAAGGCAAACCGATGCGCAAAGCTTTTTTAAGTACGCCTGTTGATTTTGTCCGCATCAGTTCCGGCTTTGATATTCATCGCAGACATCCCATACTCAACAGGATTCGAGCACATAAAGGTGTTGATTATGCTGCAAGGACAGGCACTCCTGTAAAATCGGCAGGAGATGGTGAAGTTATTTTTCTTGGCCGCAAAGGTGGATATGGTCAAGTAATGATAGTCAAGCATGGCGAACGTTATGAAACACTTTACGCGCATCTTTCCGATTTTAAAAAAGGTCTCGAGACTGGCGATCTGGTAAAACAGGGTGAAGTCATTGGCTATGTTGGTCAAACCGGTCTGGCAACCGGCCCTCATTTACATTATGAATTCCGTGTTGATGGCGTTCACCGTAATCCGGAAACACTTAATCTGGCACAGTCATTGCCGCTGCATGAAGAGATACTCGCCGACTTCAAAACACAAACCCGGCCTCTGTTAGATCAAATATACAATGTCAAAGCAAAAACATTATTTGCTAAAAACCAGAACGACTATAATTGACTTTATGAAACATGGGCGACTGTCCAGCCGCCCGTAGATTTTTATGCCGAAAAAGATGAGCCGCAACCACAAGTGGTAGTAGCATTTGGGTTACGAATAACAAACTGCGCGCCAGATAGATCTTCTTTATAATCGACCTCTGCGCCCGCCAAATACTGAATACTCATCGAATCAATCAAAACAGTGACACCGCCGTTTTCAACGCTGGTATCATCTTCATTCACTTCTTCATCAAAAGTAAAACCATATTGAAACCCTGAACATCCACCGCCTGAAACATACACTCGTAACTTCAGATTATCATTGCCTTCCTCGGCAATTAGCTCGCTCACTTTAGAAGCAGCACTGTCAGTAAAAACAATTGGATTAGCCATAAAAATAAAACACGCTATAAATTAAAGTTGCCTCGATTATGACAATACCCAGCGCGATAGTCAAGATTTATGGATATAGCGCTAATATCTTCAAACCGGCATCTTCTTTCAACCCGAACATCAAATTCATATTTTGAACAGCTTGGCCTGCTGCGCCCTTAACCAGGTTATCAATCACCGATAAAACTACAATCGTTTGCTTACCTTGCGGTTGATGAATTGAAATCTGACAGTTATTGCTGCCGCGAACATTGCGCGTGTCCGGATGCGAACCTTGTGGCAAGACATCAACAAATTCTTCATCACGATAGCGTTGTTCATATAAGGCTTGAATATCATCCAGCCTCGCGTCGTAAAGTTGTCCGTATAAGGTGGCATGAATCCCTCGTATCATCGGTGTTAAATGCGGCACAAAGGTTAAGCCCACCGGCTTTCCGGCAGAAAGCGCAAGACCCTGTTCAATCTCCGGCAAATGCCGATGCCCACTCGCAGCGTAGGCTTTAAAACTTTCGCCCGTTTCACTCATTAAGGCAGCCAGCTCGGCTTTGCGCCCCGCCCCACTGACGCCGGATTTAACGTCGGCAATTAAATGATTGGCATCTATCAAACTATTTTCAATTAGCGGTAAAAAACCCAACTGCACCGCAGTAGGATAACAACCCGGACAGGCGATTAATTTAGCTTCTTTGATCGCCTCGCGGTTCACTTCCGGCAAGCCATAAACTGCCTCGGCAATCAAATAGGGACAGGTGTGTTCGATGCCATACCATAGATTCCATTCTTTCGCGTCCTTCAATCTAAAGTCCGCCGACAGGTCTATGACCTTAATGCCCCTTGCCAACAACTCCTCAGCAAACAGCATCGCCGCGCCATTGGGCGTAGCAAAAAACACCACATCGCATAGAGCCAGGTTTTCAATATCCGGCGCACTAAAGACCGCGTCAATGTAGCCTCGCAAGCTGGGATACAAAGCATCCACCCTTAAACCCGCATCCGCGCGTGAAGTCACTACCGCCACTTCAACCTCTGCATGCAAAGCCAAAATCCGCAACAATTCAACACCCGTATAACCCGTTCCGCCCACAATACCTGCACGAATCATCTGTTTTATCCTACTAACACATTGTTTATGAAAATAACCGAAGCATATAATAACCTCATATCACTTTTTACAGAACTCAACTTATGCAGCTTCCCAACACCATACAAGCTATTGAAATAAAAGCAGGAGCTTTGAAACTGACTGAACGCCCCATGCCAATACCGGCTGATTATCAAGTATTAATTAAAATAGCCGCTGCCGGCGTTAATAGGCCCGATGTTATGCAGCGTAAAGGTTTATACCCTCCGCCTTCCGGCGCATCCGATATACCGGGTTTGGAAATCGCAGGAACTGTAGTATCAACAGGCGCGGCTGTCAGCCATCTAAAATCAGGCGACACTGTTTGTACTTTAGTGACTGGCGGTGGTTATGCTGAATATTGTTTAGCCTCCGCAGCACACTGTTTGCCCATACCCGAAGGCTTGTCTTTTGAACAAGCCGCCGGATTACCTGAAACTTTTTTTACCGTCTGGAGTAACGTATTTGACCGCGCCCAGCTACAGTCAAACGAAACCTTGCTGGTGCATGGCGGTAGCAGTGGCATAGGCACGACGGCAATACAACTCGCCAAGATTTTTCACGCTAAAATCATCGTTACCGCCGGTTCGGAAGCTAAATGTCAATTCTGCATGAAACTCGGTGCCGATGCCGCAATTAACTACAAAGAACAGGATTTTGTTGAAGAAACTAACCGGCTTACAAATGGTAAAGGCGTTGATGTCATACTGGACATGATGGGCGGCGACTATTTTCCTCTTAATCTAAAATGCATGGCAAAAGATGCTCGACAGATAA
>JBBQCU010000286.1:0-5179 GCA_038319065.1 Methylococcales bacterium | reverse complement strand
TTGTAAGGCAGTGAGTTCTATTTCGCCCAGACCCGCAAGCGGACCGCTGTTCATCCAGCGCAGGTCATTGGCAATTTTCATCAAACTCACCGCGATGACTTTCAGCTGGCCGGATAATTCAACGATGGCATCCTGAGCGCTCAGACTTTCAAAAAATGAATCATTCGGTTTAAAGGACAAGCCGGTTTCAGCACTAAGGGTAAGGGCAAATTCTATTGCAAACTTGGGGTGAGCATTAATACCTGTGCCAACGGCCGTGCCGCCTTGGGCCAACTTATAAACTCTGGGTAAAGTCGCATTAATGCGATCTATACCGTTACGTATCTGTAAGGCCCAGCCGCCCATTTCCTGACTCAACCGCACTGGCATTGCATCCATGAGATGGGTGCGTCCGGTTTTAGTAATGTCATCCAGGGAGCCGGCTTTTTGTTCTATGGTTTTTGCAAGATGAAGTAAATTGGGAAGCAGATTTTTATGGCATTCCATAGCCGCACTGACATGAATGGCGGTTGGAATCACATCATTGCTACTCTGTCCCCGATTAACGTCATCATTGGCGCTGACAGCTTTACCTGCTAGCTGTGCTGCCAAATTAGCCAATACTTCATTGACATTCATATTGGTGCTGGTACCGGAACCTGTTTGGAACACATCAATTGGAAAATGTTGTAGATGTTGTCCGTCTATTATTTTTTGCGCGGCCTGGATAATAGCATTGCCTCGCTCAGGCTCAATTTCGCCAAGGTCCATATTAACTTTTGCCGCCGTCTTTTTAATCAGTGCGACGGTTTTGATAAAAGCAGGAGGCAGAGTTAAGCCGCTAATAGGGAAATTATTGATAGCGCGTTGCGTTTGAGCGCCGTATAAGGCTTCTTTCGGCACCTCAAGCTCGCCCATGCTATCTTTTTCTAATCTGTAGTTTTCAGTCATTTCTTAACCCAATGATATAGTGGCACATAATTATCGGTTTATAAATCTCCACTCCCTAGCCCCCTACAGCTGGAGAGGGGATTAAGGCGCCGAATTTTGAAGTGCGATGAGTATAAATTCTTTAACATGCGTTTGGTCAAATGGCCAACCCAGTTCATTTTTGCTTTCAGGATGATATAAAACCGGGATGCGTATGGCGTATTGTTCTTGCCACTGTTCCTGTTCGGCAATATCTATCGTTTCTATTGTCAAGTCGACGCTATTAGGGAAGCAATCATTGATAATCTGTTCCGCTTGTTCGCAAAGATGGCAACCGGATGTGCCAAAAAGCAGCAATCGAATCATTAATGTTTGTTTAGTTTATCAAGATACCCCATTAACAGGGCAGATATGACAAAAGTCAGATGAACAAGAGCGTACCACATTACTTTTCCATTATTGGTAGTATCAATATTCATAAAGACTTCGAGCAGATGAATGGATGATATTGCCACAAGAGATGTGGCAATTTTCATCTTAAGCGACCCATAATCATGGGTTCCCAGCCAATCCAGTTTCTCTGTTGCCTCGCCGATATCCATGCGTGACACAAAGTTTTCATAGCCGCTAAACATAACAATAACAATCAGGCTGCCAACCAAAGTAAGATCAATTAAGGAAAGCACTTTTAACAATAAGTTGGACTCCTCCAGTTGAAGGATAAAGGGCATAAAATGATAAAGTTCTTGAAAGAATTTTATGAAAAGCGCCAATAAAGCAAAGCTCAAGCCTATATAAATGGGCGCCAGCAGCCAACGGCTGGCATACATGAGCCGTTCCAGTGAATATCTTATTTTTTGCTGAGATGCCATATTGTTATGATAATTTAAATAATTCTCGATCCTAGGTTAATGGTGCAAATGTGCTGCCAGCCAGCGCTCAGCAACTTCTTCTGCTATCCCTTTACGTTTGGCGTAATCTTGTAACTGATCTTTATCTATTTTGCCGACATTAAAATACTGGGCCTCAGGGTGCGAAAAATACCAGCCGCTGACTGCGGACGCCGGATACATTGCATAACTCTCAGTGAGTTCTATGCTGGTATTTTCGGTTACATTAAGCAACTCAAACAACTTCCCTTTCTCGGTATGATCAGGACACGCAGGGTAACCTGGCGCGGGACGGATCCCCTGATAAGCCTCGTTTATTAATTGTTCCGGTTCATAGACTTCACCGCGGGCATAACCCCAATAATCTTTTCTAACCACCTGGTGCAGGTATTCTGCAAACGCTTCTGCCAACCGATCCGCCAGGGCTTTGAGCATAATTGAACTGTAATCATCATGATCTTGCTCAAATTGCTGCAATTTTTCTTCTATTCCTATACCTGTGGTTACTGCAAAAGCGCCGATATAATCGGCTTTGCCGCTATCAATCGGCGCAATAAAATCGGACAGGCAGTAATTGGGACGGCCTGGCGCTTTAACGTTTTGCTGACGCAAATGGTGCAAGGTTTCCAGCCGTTGTTCACGCGTATCATTTGTATAGACTATAACATCATCACCGTCGCTGTTGGCAGGAAAAAAACCGACAACAGCTCTAGCCGTTAGCCATTCTTCGCTGATGATTTTTTTCAGCATCACTTGTGCGTCATCAAACAGTTTTCTGGCTTCAACGCCAACAACTTTATCATCAAGTATTTTTGGATAACTGCCGGCCATTTCCCAGGTTTGGAAAAAAGGTGACCAATCGATGTACCATACCAGGGTATCGAGCGGGAAACGCTCAAGAACTTTAAGCCCTAAAAATGACGGTTTAACAGGCACAAAGTTTCCCCAATTAAACTTATTACGTCTGGCTTCTTCTAAAGGATGCTGTTTGGTTTTCGCTTCTCTGCCTTTATGCCGTTCTCTGACTTCCTCGTATTCTTCGCGGACGCTTTTGACAAAATCAATCTTTAAATCATCGCTTAATAAATTACTGGCCACCCCAACACCGCGGGACGCATCAGTCACGTAAACTGTTGCACCTTTATAATGCGGCTCAATTTTTACCGCCGTATGAGCTCTTGAAGTCGTCGCACCACCAATCATCAGCGGAATGGTAAATCCTTGCCGCTGCATTTCTTTAGCCACATGCACCATTTCATCCAAAGAGGGTGTAATCAGACCACTTAAACCGATAATATCAACGTTTTCCAAGCGCGCAGTTTGCAAAATCTTTTCGGCGGGTACCATGACGCCCAAATCAATTACGTCATAGTTATTACATTGCAAAACCACGCCAACGATATTTTTACCGATATCATGCACGTCGCCTTTTACCGTAGCCATGAGGATTTTACCGTTAGTTTGTCTCTCGCCTCCTGCTTTATCTGCTTCCATAAAAGGCATCAAATAAGCGACAGCTTTTTTCATCACACGCGCTGATTTAACCACTTGCGGCAGGAACATTTTACCTGCACCAAACAAGTCACCCACAACATTCATACCGTCCATTAACGCACCTTCAATGACGTGAAGGGGCCGTTCGGCTTCCAATCTCGCTTGCTCGGTATCTTCATCAATATAATCGGTGATCCCTTTGACCAGCGCATGTTCCAGGCGTTTATTGACAGGCCAGGCGCGCCATTCCACGTCCTCTTTTTTTCCTTCACTTGTGCTACCGTCGCCACGATATTTTTCGGCGAGTTCCAATAACTTTTCCGTGGCACCATCGTGGAGATTTAGCACGACATCCTCTACCGCATCACGCAGATCTTTGGGAATATCGGCATATATCGCCAACTGGCCCGCATTTACAATGCCCATGGACATTCCGGCTTGAATGGCATGGTATAAAAACACCGCATGTATCGCTTCGCGGACCGGATTATTGCCGCGAAATGAAAATGAAACATTGGAAACGCCGCCCGAAATCAGCGCGTAAGGTAAAGTTCGTTTGATCTCGCGGGTGGCTTCAATAAAATCCAGTCCATAATTATTGTGTTCTTCAATTCCCGTGGCTATGGCAAAAATATTGGGATCAAAAATAATGTCTTCAGGCGGAAAACCGACCTGTTCAGTCAGGATTTTATAAGCCCGTTGACATATTTCAACTTTTCTAGCCTTCGTATCCGCCTGACCTTCTTCATCAAAGGCCATGACAATAACTGCCGCGCCATATCGACGCACGAGTTTGGCGTGTTTAATGAAAACTTCTTCGCCCTCTTTAAGCGAAATTGAATTTACCACGCCTTTGCCCTGAATACATTTAAGACCCGCTTCCAATATATCCCATTTAGACGAGTCAAGCATAATCGGCACTTTGGCTATATCCGGCTCTGATGCAATAAGCATCAAGAAGCGCACCATTGCTTCTTGTGACTCCAACATACCTTCATCCATATTGATGTCGATAATCTGAGCACCATTCTCGACCTGCTGTTTGGCAACTTCCAAAGCGGATTCAAATTCACCTTGAATGATCAAACGCTTGAAAGCTGCCGAACCTGTTACATTAGTCCGTTCGCCGACATTGACAAACAAGGAGTCCGGGCCGATAGACATGGGTTCAAGACCCGCCAAGCGGCATTGTTTTTCAATTTCCGGGATTGTTCTTGGGCTATAAGATTTTACGGCTTCGACTATGGCTTTAATATGCGTCGGCGATGTACCGCAACAACCGCCAATAATATTCAAGTAACCACTACGCGCCCAGTCTGCCAGTTCTTCAGCCATTGCCTCAGGCGATTCATCGTATTCACCAAATTCATTAGGCAGCCCTGCATTCGGGTGGGCAGACACATGCGTATCGACAATAGTCGATAATTCATCTATGTATTGGCGTAGTTCTTTCGCGCCTAATGCACAGTTAAAGCCGAAGGATATAGGGTCAACATGTTTTAATGAATGCCAGAAGGCAGCAACGGTTTGTCCGGACAGGGTTCTGCCCGATGCGTCTGTAATTGTGCCGGAAATCATGACGGGCAGTTTATAGCCGATTTGTTCAAAATATTGTTCAACTGCAAAAATTGCGGCCTTCGCATTCAGCGTGTCGAAAATAGTTTAAATCAGGATAACATCCACGCCACCATCAATTAGTCCGCGAACGGCATCGGTGTAAGCTTCGATCAGTTCGTCAAAGGAAATATTACGAAATCCCGGATCATTGACATCGGGCGACATTGAAGCTGTACGATTGGTAGGACCAAGAACACCCGCTACAAAGCGCGGTTTTTCGGGTGTTTTTTCAGTGTATTCATCTGCGGCTTGCCTGGCTAAACGCGCCG
>JBBQCU010000285.1:0-5257 GCA_038319065.1 Methylococcales bacterium | reverse complement strand
TTATGCCCTGTTTTTGGTAGACGTGCTTAACAAAGCCGCTGCAATCAAAGCCTTCTTCGGGCGAGTCTTTACCATAATGATAAGGAACGCCCTGCAAGCTTAAAGCATAAGTCACGATAGGTGACTGGCTTTGAGGGGCAGGCTTTATTTCAGGAACACTGGCGCAACCCGAAAACAAAACAATAACCAGGGGTATAAGCAAGCGGATAAAAATAGTGCTATTGGTTTTATAATCTGACAAGTTCATAAACTGGTTTTATCTGCCCTGGCTAGGAAAGAAAATAACATAAATTCAGCTTTTGCATGCGTGGGAGCGGCTTTATCGCGATAACTCCTTATGTGCAGGTTATTCAGTTTTACCGCCTGGATGACAAGTCAACCCTAAATTAACCATTTTTGCTTAAGTTTCTCTTTGTTCAGCGCCAGCCACTGAATGGCAATAATCGGAATGCCGGACTCTATTTCGTTGTTCTCCACCATACGATAGGCTTCATCAAAATCGACGGCGCGCACCAATATATCCTCGTCTTCGTGGTCCAGTCCATGAATACCGCCGGCTTGGGAACTATCGATTTTGCCGCAAAACAGGGTAATTCGTTCAGACGATCCTCCCGGCGTTGTGTAAAACTCATAAATGACCATCAATTCCTGAATTTCACAGCCTGCTTCTTCCATCGATTCCCGGTAAGCGACTTCCTCGGCAGTTTCGCCTTCCTCGATTGCACCGGCGACAATTTCTATTAGCCAGGCTCTATCCGGCTGTAAAATTGCGCCGGCCCGGAATTGTTCGATCAATACCACTTTATCGGTAAGGGGGTCATACAACAATACGGCAACACAACTGCCGCGGACGAACAATTCGCGGCTAATTTCTGTGCTCCAGCCACCGGCAAAGAGTGTATGTTTCAAAAGGTGTTTTTCCACGCGGAAAAACCCTGAATAAGCGATTTCCTTCTCAAGAATTTCAAATTCTTTTTTCATGATTTTCCCTGGTAAGACACTTTATAAATAACGCCGAGCTTATCATCACTAACCAGCAGGCTGCCATCCGGCAGTGTTAAAATATCCACGGGACGGCCCAGCGCCTTGCCGTCCTTGGTTAACCAGCCGCTGATAAAATCCTGCTCTGAAACGGGTTTACCCTGGTTAAATTTGATTAAAACAACACGATAGCCTTGGGGTTCTGTTCGATTCCATGAACCATGCTGTGCGACAAATAACTGGTTTCTGTATTCAACCGGAAATTGCTTGCCCTGATAAAAGCGTAACCCTAATGCGGCGATATGCGCTTTAAATTTCCATACCGGGGCAGTAAATTGGCGGCATTTTTTATCGCCTGCAAACTCGGGATCAGGAATATCGTCACCATGACAATAAGGAAAGCCAAAATGTTCCCCTTTAACAGACCATTGGTTAAGTTCATCAGGTGGGCTATCGTCACCTAAATAATCGCGGCCATTATCGGTAAAAAACAACGCATTTGTCCCGGGCTGCCAATCAAAACCGACTGTATTTCTGATGCCCTTGCCAATAATCTCAAAATGACTGCCGTCTGCATTTAATCTGACCAGCGAAGCGTAAATTTCCTTTTCAGGGTTACAAATATTGCAGGGTGCGCCGACAGCTGTATACAACTTGTTATCGGGGCCAAAACGCAGATATTTCCAGCCATGATGCTTGTCTGACGGAAACTGGTCATAGACTACAACGGGTTTGGGCAGATTAACCAACTGCTGGTTAATGTGGTCAAACCGGATAATACGGTTATTTTCCACGACATAAAGCGATCCGTCCTTGTAAGCAACCCCATTGGGCATGTTTAAATTGCTGGCGATGATATGACGTTGATCGGCTACCCCGTCATTATTGCTGTCCTGCACGGCATAGACGCTACCTTCTGTGCGCGTGCCGATGAAAACAACACCGTTATCGCCCAAGGCCAAACTGCGCGCATCCGGTACGTTATCAGCATAAATCGATATGCTGAAGCCCTCAGGTAAATGCAGTTGTTTCAGGACATTCTGATAATTGCCGGATTCTGCGCAGGCTAAAGGCAGGGTAAGCAAAAGCAACGGAAACAGTGTTTTTTTTACAAAATACATTTTGGACGTCCTCCATATAGTGTTTGCACATCATTGCCGGTATTTTTAAATCTCCTCTCCCTAACCCTCTCCAACAGGAGAGGGAGTGAAAGCGCTAACAATGAAATTTGATGAGTACAAATAAACTTTAAGTTATATTATCACTCTGATGAAAGATTGAATTAATTTATTCAATCCCCATATTAATCAGACATCAATTTACCTGAGGCTATCACCATGATGCGAATTTTTCTTTTTCTGGCAACCAATGTTGCAATAATGGTTGTTATCAGTATTGTTTTTAATCTCTTGGGCCTAAGTGGCGTCTTGGATGCGCAAGGCATAAATATTGATCTTAATGCCTTGTTAGTCATGTCAGCCGTAATTGGCATGAGCGGTTCAGTGATTTCCCTGGCCATGTCCAAATGGTCTGCAAAACGGGCGATGGGTGTTCAAGTTATTGAGCAGCCGCAAAACCAGACTGAACGCTGGTTATTGGATATCGTGGCCAAACAGGCTCAACTGGCAGGAATCGGTATGCCGGAAGTGGGTATTTTTCAGACTCCTGAAGCCAACGCCTTTGCTACCGGAGTGAATAAAAACAGCGCGCTGGTAGCGGTTAGCACCGGTTTGCTGCAAAACATGAATACCGATGAAGTGGAAGCAGTAATCGGCCATGAAATGACTCATGTATCCAATGGCGATATGGTAACGATGGTATTAATGCAGGGTGTGGTGAATACCTTTGTATTCTTTTTTGCAACTATCATTGGTCACTTTGTTGATCGCGTTGTTTTTAAAACCGAACGCGGATTTGGCCCTGCTTATTTCATTACTCAAATGATTGCGCAAATTGCCTTGGGCTTTCTGGCCTCCATGTTGGTTATGTGGTTTTCCCGTTATAGAGAATTCAAGGCTGATGCGGGTGGTGCAAAATTAGCAGGACGCGAAAAAATGATTGGCGCGTTAAGAGCGTTGCAGCGTGGACATGACGCGCAAGACCTGCCCGGACAATTAGCCGCTTTTGGTATTAATGGCGGTGGCGTAAGCAGATTGTTTATGAGCCATCCTCCCTTGGAAGAGCGCATCGCAGCATTGCAGAACAGCCGTTAATAATTTCCTGGCAACGAATTTGTTTGTAGAGACATGATTGATTGCGTTTTTTACTAATCTATTTGCGATGTTGTAAAAACTTACGGCCTATCAATTTATTCATATCCCTAAAATAGCACGTCATACCGGCTTGGACTGCCGGTATCCAGACCACAGGGATGTGGTTAGCGCTTACCATCCATGGCTTCTGGATTCCGGCAATCCAAGCCGGTATGACGCGTTATTTATCCGCTATAAAATAATGGGTTGTCGGAGACGCGATAAATCATATTTCTAAATTATTCATTTTTAACCAGTTCGCGTAAAATCAAGCGTTTAAAATTCCAATAATTATTTCAAGGAATACCATGAAAAAGATTCTTTTCTTAAGTCTCTTGTTGTCTGCCGGAACAGCATTCTCCGATGATGCGAAAAATGAATGGCATAACACAACACTGTCTGATGCCACGATTGAAAAAATTCAGGCCGCCAAATATGATTACAAAAAGTGTGTTGGCGATGAAATGCAAAAACCGGCCTATCAGGAAAAGGACAGCCGCAATGCGACCGAAGTCATTATTAAACAATGTGAACCCGTGTTGGCAAAGATGCGTGAGATTTATACCGATGCAAAGGTGCCGGAAGTCGTAGCCGATCGTCATTTGAAACAAATGCGACTGCAAACCACACGCGATGCGTTGCAAGGCATGATGTTTTTTGAAGCTGCGCGTAAAGCCGGCAATAAACCACAATAACCAAAAGAGCCTCTCTCAATGAATCCTACTTATGCAATTGATTTATCACTGAAACCAACTACATTCGATTTATGGCATGTCTGTCTGGCGGGTACGGTTGTTTTATTATCGATGATTCTTATTGCCTTACTGCTGGCTATGGTCATCAGTCTGGCGCGCGGTAAGAACAAGACAACTGAACAAGTCATTCAACAAGCAGCGCCGGCTCCCGAACCCACCGTAAAAGTCGTGGAGAAAATTGTCGAAGTTGAAAAGGTTGTTCATGCCCCCGCACCGGAACCGGTGATATTAAAAGAATCCACACCCGATGCCGCCTTGCAATTGCTGGGTTTACTACAAAAAGAAGCACGCTTTATTGACTTTATTAAAGAAGACATAGCCACATACAGCGATGCGGATATTGGCGTTGCCGCGCGTGTTGTTCATGAAGGTTGTAACAAAGCAATTAGTGAACACTTTACCCTGGCCCCTGTTCGTAGCGAGCAGGAAGGTGGAAAAATTACCTTGCAGCAAGGTTTTGATGCCTCATCAGTACGTTTAACAGGCAATATAGTCGGTTCGCCGCCTTTTACCGGGACACTGATTCATAAAGGCTGGCAGGTAACCAACATCAGGCTGCCAAAATTGACTCAAGGCCATAATGCCAAGATTCTCGCTGCAGCAGAGGTTGAATTATGAGTTTGTTTGATCATATAAAAAAGAAGCCGGATTCTAAAGAAGAATCTAAGAGCAATGAGACGTTGATAGATATTGCCGGCGATCCAACAAGTTCAGATAATGAAAGTTTCAACACAGAGCCTGAATATCAGGAATTCGACAATATGAACGATGAAAACACGCCGGAGTCTGCACCTTTCTTTGAAACAAACGAAAATGAAACCGGTCATGATAGCGCGCCTTTAGCAACCAAACGCTTTTCAGTCGGTATCGATTTAGGCACGACCCATTGTGTTTTATCCTACGCAGACATTACTGATATCGACGACCTGGAGTTTTCCCAACAAGTTATGGCGATACCTCAGTTGACATCGCCCTGTGTGGTTGAAGAAAGCTTTCAGTTGCCGTCATTCCTGTATCAAGCGCACGAAGCAGAGCTTGCCGAAGGTTCAACCGCATTACCCTGGACCCCAAAACCGGACTATCTGGTCGGTGAAATAGCCCGCAATATGGGCAGCAAAACCCCGATTCGCCTGGTTTCCAGCGCTAAAAGCTGGTTATGCCATGCAGGCGTGGATTGTAAAGCACCGATTCTGCCGGCCGATGCGCCCGAAGAAGTCGAACGTGTTTCACCATTTCAGGCAACTACTGCTTATTTGCAACATATCTGTG
>JBBQCU010000284.1:0-5300 GCA_038319065.1 Methylococcales bacterium | reverse complement strand
GGGGTTGGTCTGTGGCATCTAACGAGGTAACGACCCCTCGTGATTCTTGGGCGTGACGCAACTGATTGTTGAGACCCTTGCGGATGCCGCTGCCGAATCTTACTGGATAGGAATTAAGTAGGCTGTCAAAAATAATTTTATCGCCAAAAGGCAGCAAAACCGCATCCACCATTATTGGAGGTGTGTAAGGCAGTATTTCGGCGATTGGCGAGACTATGCCGATGACACCGTAAACCATTGGATTATCAGAGTCATTAAGGAAAAGACTATATTTTTGCAAATGGCGCATGATAAAAAATTTAGCGGCAACACGATTTTTCCAACTTGCTGCCAATTCTAAATCTGCATCTGATAAATTATCAGGGTTGCTGTCAATAAAGTCTTGCAACAGCCGGTCTGATGCCCACAAGGCATTTCGGATAACCGCTGCGTCTTGTTGTTTAATATTGTCGTTTTCAAGTTGGCTTGGAAAGTCATTAAACAACTTCATCTGTTTGTTAACATAACTCAATAATGACCACCAAATACGGTAAAACTGATCGCATTCATCCGGTTGTAAATTCATGTCCGCTCCGTTTTTAAGTTTTGCTGCATAATGTGCTTCAGGCTGATAGTTTTGTAGCTGTACTATAAAATGCCCATAATTTTTCGTGGGCTTTTCCTGCCTTGATAGTTCGTTTGTGATGATATTGAGTTTACACAAGCAGATAAAACTCTCATAGGAGTTTTGTTTTAGAGAGTGAAGTTTTGCTCGGCTTTTGAACGATAATTTTGCTTTAAAAATGATTTTCGCTGACTGCTTGGGTCGGGTATTGACGCAAGCATTTCCGGATACCAACTTATAATGTGTCATGAAGATTCCACGCGTTATGACTTTTTTGCTGACCTATTTATTGATACTGCTGGCGGTTTTTTTGCTGCAGCGCAAGATGATGTATTTCCCGGCCCGCTTTACTCAAGAGCAACAGGAAGAACTGATCGCTGGGTTAAATTTGCAACCCTGGCCCTCAGCAAGCGAACTGCATGGCATGATAAGTAGAGTTCCTCCGGCTGATGCTAAAGGCACTGTGCTGGTTTTTCACGGCAATGCGGGTTCTGCGCTGCATCGGACTTATTACATCGACGCATTACAAAGCTTGGGATACAGAGTAATTATCGCCGAATATCCGGGTTATGGCGTGCGCAGTGGAAGGCCTTCCGAAGCGGTACTGATCAAGGATGGAATTGCCACCGCAAAAATGGCCTGGCGCGAATTTAAGGAGCCCTTGTTCTTGTGCGGTGAATCTCTGGGCAGTGGTGTCGTGGCAGGTATCGTGGCATCGCATGAGGTTCCTGTGAAGGGATTGTTGCTAATAACGCCGTTCGATTCGATATCCAAGGTCGCACAGCATCATTATTGGTTTTTCCTGGCTCGGTGGCTGCTCCTGGATAAATTCAATAATGTTCCAAAGCTTCGCGATTTTCAAGGTCATATCGCGGTGCTATTGGCCGAACAGGATGAGGTGATACCGAACCGGCGTACAATGGCTTTGTTCGATGTTTTATCGGAACGAAAAAAGCTCTGGCGTTTTAAAAACGCGGGGCATAATACATTACCTATGGAACCCTGGCGTCCGTGGTGGCAGGAAGCGATGCAGTTTATAGACCACTAAGCACATTATCCCAAACTGAAATTTAGAATTAAATTGATGTATAACTGGCAAAATACAGCCAGATTGAGGCGGTCAAGGTATTTGTCCGCAATGTGAAATTATTCAAGGATTACGCCAGGCAAGCTTTTTTGTAAAGTGAGCGAGGGTATAAAATGCCGCCACACCTGAAAAAATGTAAAGCCATGCATGAAGCGAAACCGTGCCCCAAATAACATCCACGAAGTACAACGGCCCAACAAAAGTGATTAGTCTAATCAATGCAGTTTCTCCGTACAAAAAAAGCCGATTCCATTCACGATAAAAGTCTAATTTCTTTTACTGTTACTGGTTTTGCTAATCCAAGAATATCCGCTGATTCCTGCGCCATGAAAATTTGCAATGTTGGTAATTTTCGGAACCAACTTCCATTTATATCAAAACATATAATTATCTTCCGACAAACTCATAGTGACTTCTGTTTCAGACTGTTGGGCGAATAAGCTGAAAAAGGCTGAGTTTGATCTTACATGTTCAGAAATAAATTTTTAATTTCATTAAACGCTATGAACACATATAGCTATGGCAATGCTGATTCAGCGCTGTTTGTAACGATCCCGATTGCTTTTTTGCCACGCCGCCGAAACGCAATATTTCGCCATTTTCCAGATGGATAGCCAATACATCGCAGAAGTAGCCGCGTTCGATAACTATGCCAGAACCAATTGCCAAATAAGGAATCTTCTTTTCAGAAGATTCACCCCCAGACAGAAGGATTCCATCTTCAGCTAAATAAAACGATTCATAATCGGAATAGGAGGCAAATAAAGCGGCTAACCAGCCGATTCGTTAGCTTAATAGTTCAGTTGAATTTGATTTCAAAAAGACATGTCCTTTGCATGAGACCGAAATAATCTTACTTTTCCCAGCCTTCCCGCATCAAAGTGCCAAATTCCCGTTGCGACAAGACATTAGAGCAATCCCGCCAATCCTTATCGGAAGGGGATAGATGAGCGTTGTAGCGCAAATCAAATCCGGTAGCGCATTTCTGTGCGTCTATGTACTGATCCATTTTTTCATCCAGTGTCTCAATGTTTTCAATCCATTCATCCTTGATCGTATCGGGTAAAGAACCGAATAAATTGAATTTGTCACGCATCCGTTCTGATAGCCGCTCATAAACCTTTTCATCGACGGTCTGCTCATTCACCAGATTCAGCATATCGACACTATCGCGCACCTGACCGAAACGTTTTATACGACCAATACGTTGTTCCAGCTTGGTTGGGTTCCAGGGTAAATCGACATTGATTAGGGCGCCCAAGGTTTGTAAATTCAAGCCTTCGCAAGCCGCATCGGTTGCCACCATAATACGAATCTTATGCTCAGTCACCCTAATTTTAAGCGTTTCTCGCTCAATGCCGACACTATCGCCTTTTTGGTATAAGCGGCTTCGTCCCGCTCCAGCGTATAAACCGATGGCTTCATCAGGAAAGTGGACAGCCAGCGCATCGGCAAGCCAACGGGCGGTGTCGTAATACTGGCTGAAAATAATACAGCCATGCTCAAGCCAGCCTTCGTTGACCAGATAATGCAAAACGGCCTCATATTTTGGATCAACGTCAATTTGCTTTAGCCGATGCAGCAACAATTCCAAAACTGCGCGTTCTTCGTCGGTTTGCAGGGCTACGTCTTCTTCCATATCATCACTTTCTTCATGCAATGTGCGGCCTTCAAGCAATGCAGTCGCGGTATTGATGCCGGCAACCAAACTGGAGCAAATCCGCTGCTGCATTAAATTCTTCATAAATCCGCCGCCCTGACCGCGTTGTCCTAACACCTTGCCGAACTGTCTGGCCTCGTTGTAAGCCTCTCGAAAATGTTCATCGGTACGCACAGCCAAGCCTTCAAACAAGGCATTAAAGCTGTGAATATCCTTAACCCGGTTAACATCAGGATGCACATCAACGCCCACGCGCTTAAGTAATCCTGCGGCTTCCAGCGTGGTGCGCTTGCGCAGGACCACGTGGCGGACAAACGGATTTTCACGCTGAAAAAAAGGCGCATTAGCCACCCGGCGATCCAGTTCAAGCTCAAAATCCTGACGGGTGCCGATGTCTAAATCTGCCAAACGGCCCGCTTCAAATTGCCGGGCAGGTAAACCTAAATCTTGCCGTATTGCGCTGTACAACTGGCGCACCGGATTATCGGCCGTTGAATTGACAGGTGGCAACGGCGAGCGCAATAACTCCCAGGCATTCGACAAATCGGTCACTTCCTGTTTACCGGATAAAATTGGCAATACCTCGCCGGGTTTATGCCAGCGAGCATAATCATTACCCAAGACAAAGTTGCCTTTGCCTTGATGCAGCACCCGCACCAGGTCCCATAAATCCTCCGGCGTGGTTTGAATCGGCGTGGCCGTGCCTAATAACACATGGTCCGCACGCGCGGCAATGGCGGTAATAAAGCTGAGCAATTCATTGGGCTCACCGGCATCTTTGCCAAAACCCTGGCGAGAACGGGCCTTGTGCGCTTCATCCAGGATCACCAGGCCGTAGCTTAAGTCCAGCAAATGTTGTTTTTCATTGGAATCGCGCATCATCAAGCCGGTAGAGACAATGCCGACGCGTAGCGGGCAGGCGGCAATATGCTCAGCACCCGCAGGAGAAATAGAGCGCTCGTTACTATCCAGCCACACTTTTTTGGTGGTCTGCCAGCGTGCCGTTGGAATGCCTAACTTATCCAGCAACTCGGTTTGCCATTGCTCGCACAAGGTCGCCGGGGCAAAAATAATCATCGGTTTGCGGCGGCGTTTTTCCTTCCCGTTCAGCAAACACAACGCCAGCGCCGCTGTTGCCAACGACAAGGTTTTACCCAAACCCACTTCATCGGCCAGCAATAACCTGACGAATCCGTAATCACGATAATGCTTCAAACACTCCGTCACAAAACCTTGCTGCCAAGGTTGCAGCGACATACCTTCCCGATACAGCGGCGACTCAATCAAGGCCGCCGGGGCGATGCTGTCATCGTCCACAACGTCATCCAGCCTAATTTCATGACGGCGGCTGCGGCGGCGAACTTCCTTGCAAACCGCTTCCGGCAGGGGCTTAGCCGCATTCCACAGATACTCGAATTCGGCTTCAATCCAGGCAATGCCTTCCGGGGAATCGTCTTCCCACAAGATCTCATAATGATGCTGCCAGCCGCTGCGGGTTTCGTTCATCGAGCCGATAAAGCCGACTTTGCGGCCATCGGCACGCTCAATCACGCCTGCCTTGCCATGCACAAAACCGCACACGCTGTCCGGCGCTACCCGGATCGCCTGACCATGTTGCTGCAAAAATGCATCCAAACGCCGGTACCGGTCACGATTCAGCAAAGCCTCTGCCTCTATGGCGTTGGCATTCCAACGTCCCAGCATCTTGGCCTCACGACATTGCGCTACTTTCAGATCATCGGGATGAATATCGACATTGCAGACGATTTTGACATCGGGGATTGATTCCAGCCATTCGTGGGCCACTTCAAATAGCGAGCTGGTGAAATATCCGGCGATACGGCGGTAACTCTTTGCGTCTTTAAGCTGCTCGCCTAAAAAGCTTTGGTCCAGGCGGTGGGTACGGGATGAGAAGCGGCGTAGGGTCATAAATTAACAAATAAACCTAA
>JBBQCU010000283.1:0-5322 GCA_038319065.1 Methylococcales bacterium | reverse complement strand
GGTTTCCGGCGGTAACTTACCAAGGTAAAGAAATACGTCCCGCCGGGAATATACACACGTCGGTAATTGCTCATGGAAAGTCCTCAAAAAAATGCAGAGACGCAATGGCGTAGGCCGGAATAAGACCACCCAAGCGAAGCGCGTGGTGGCGTTTCCGGCTTATCGTGCAGCGGTGTGCCGGAAACGCTTGTTCTCGCTTATGCTCGAAAAGACTTATTCCGGCCTACTACTGGGCTGGGCTAAAACATCGGATTTAATCATAAACTCCAATCCTAGTAGCTTTAACTTGTCGTTATATGTAGGTAATGCTTCCTTTTCGTCGAGAAGATCAAGTATTGCATTAATCATCAAAATTCCTCGATTTATAATCGATTCAGGCGTCCAATCCTGTTCTTTGGCGACTATTTGTGCACTCATTGAATCAAAACGGTATCCTCGGTTTTTATAGTTTCCCTCTTTATTAGACTGGTCTATTTTGAATTTAAATGTATCATCACTAAAGCTTGCGTTGTCGCTTATTGAAATTGCCAGCATATTTCCTAAGCTACCGCAAAATCTCATGCGTTCTTCATCAGAGTAGCTAGCAAAAGGTCCCCATTTTTTTTGTAATACGTTATATGCTTCTATCCTTTCTTGAGTTTCGTTCCCGTCGCAATATGCTGATAAACTCTTTGCTGCACTTTGTGGATAAATATGTTCAATGCTGTCTTTGTTTTTAAAATCCTTCCAATTCAGCTCAGAAGCATCTGTCGTATTGTTATTTAAAGAACGAAGCTTGCTATCATACTTAAAGAGAAAATATTTTAGGCCTGGCCAGTTGTAATAACCTTTTTTTTCTCCTGATTTAAAAAGTTCATGTATTTGATTCGTAAATGCAGAAAAAGAGTAGTAATAGACCATGTGGCCTTTTATTTCATCAACCGCTGCTTTAGCAGTTATCTGGTTCCGATACACTTTATATGCAATGATAAATAGCTTACTGTCGCCAGTATTTGCCTTACAAAAAGAAATGTAGAAAATCTTAAAGGCATAAAATTCAAGTAAGGGTATTATTTCTAAGTAAGATGAGTCATTCTTCCTATTCAAAATAGCAAGTGCCAATGGTTTAAACGAGGCGCGGAATCCTACGCGATGTAATCCTAAAACCGTATTCTTTATATTTTCATCTTCAGCTTGGAAAAAAACTGCATGATGGATATTGTTCCAAATGACAGAGCTTTCCTGTAGAGATTTGACGTATGTGCTAATGACTTCTGGTTTGAGATCGCCGCCATATATCCGCTCAATTGTGAAGTATTCATTAAACAAGAAGTTTGCATAAACACTAGATTCTGTTCGATTGTAACCTTCAAAGTACATTATCCAGTGATTTTTAATAAAACCCTCATCATCCAAAGGGTCCAACTTATCAGCTCCAAGCGATTGATAAATGCTTATCCAAGCTGTGTTAATTTTCTTTATCAGATCATCTTTTAACGCAAGCAACACTTTATCGTCTGCATCCTTCAAACAGGTGATTTGAAGTTTATCGACCAAATACATTAAGCGATTTTTTAACTTTTCAAGCTCTGATAATGGTTTTCCCCTATTATTCATAGTTTCAAAAACCACATATTCATCTAATTCGCGAGGTAGTATGTATTCATTTAATTTCAAACTGCCGGTCACTTTGTTAAACAAGTTTTTAAGACGAGCTGTATCATTATTAACAAATTCTTTAACTTTGAATGTAAAAAACGCTTTAGCATTTTTCAGGTTCTCTGTATATAAACTTTCCTTGCTATCATCTTCAACTTCATCAAGTTTCAATACATGGCGACGAAAAAATTTATCGCTTGGATTGTCCTGGTCATATCCGAAAATATAAGCATATAAATTCTCTGAGTTTATATGCAAATACTGATAAATAACGTCATCATCACGGACTCCCAATTTCAATCCTAAACTATTAGCTTCTTCAATAATTGCTGTGATCAATATCAGTATTGATGTTATTCGCTGTTGTCCATCGACAATCGCATACTGCTTATGATTTGGAAGCCATTCGTAATTCCTTTGTTTAACCTCTCCTAGAGTTAATAGCCCGGTATAATGCCAACTGTTCTCTGGAATGTTGATGATGTCGTTCCATAAATCTATCAACTGCCCTTTAATATTCTTTCTTTCCTCTTTCTGGGTGTCGAATATGGCTTTGTTATTTGACCAGGAATATCCCCTTTGATATGAAGGGATTCTTAATATCCGGTTAGTAAAAATTTCATGTATTGATTTTAAATCCATTGTATTTATCAGTAGGTGTTTTAATATTTTGGTTAGCGATATTGCTGGCTCCCAAACACCAGCTTGGGAATTCGTTTGCGGAAGTTCCAGCTTCCTGTTTCATATAGCTAGCGCTCCCCTAACCGGGTTCTCAATCAGCCGATTGGAGCCCGCATAGATTACCTCAACACTCCCGCCGGACTAGAATAGCTATCCAACACCTGCACATAATTGGCGCGTTCATACGCGCTGGGATCGATGGCGTGTTGCTGGCTGACGCTGCCTTTAAGCTGAATGATTGACTCATATTCATGCTCGGCCAGCCACTGTTCCAGTTCAGTCAGGATTTCGGTCAAACGTCCCACGCCTTGCTTGAGTAAAACACTGCAAAGATGCACGACATCGGCTCCCGCTAACAGCGCTTTGATCACATCCGGTGTCTCGTGAAAACCGCCGGTTACTGCCAGGGAAAGTTTGGTACGGCCATAGAGCAAAGCGGTCCAGCGTATGCGTAACAAGGCTTCTGACGGCGATGACAGTTCCAGTTTTGGCAACACTTCCAGCGTTTCCAGATCAATATCGGGCTGGTAAAACCGGTTAAACAGCGCTATGCCATTGGCTCCGGCGGCCTCCAGGCGTTTCGCAAAATGAATGGGGGAACTGAACTGGGAAGACAGCTTCATGATAATCGGCAAACTGACGTGACCTTTCAATTCCTGCAATATGTCCAGATAACGGTTTTCGACGTCATCGCTGCTTTCCTCGGCATTGGCAGCCATGTGATAGATATTCAGTTCCAGTGCGTCAGCGCCCGCCTGTTGCAATTGCTTGCCGTACTCAATCCAGCCGCTCAGGGAGGTGCCATTTAAACTGGCGATAACCGGAATCCCCAGGGCTGCTTTCAGTTTTTGCAACTGTTCCAGATACTGTTCCTGATAGGTCTGAATGTGATCCGGCATGGGGTGAAACGAGTCCGCTTCACCATGCCCTATCGCTTGTTGATAAAAAAAACGTTCGATTTGCTGTTCCTCGGCTTCGATTTTTTCCTCGAACAGCGAATACATCACGACCGCCGATGCGCCGGCGTCTTCCAGGCGTTTGGCGCTGTCCACATCCTTACTCAACGGCGACGCTGACGGCACTAAGGGATTAGCCAGTTTCAAGCCTATGTAATTTGTCGTTAAATCAACCATTGTCGGTCTCCTTGGCGCTGTCTGTTTTAAGTTGGGCTTTTACTGCTGAAACAGGGGTGGCTTCGCTCCATTCCAGTTCAGACAGTTGTTTGTAGTAACGATAGCGATTTTTAACATCTTTCTGCGCCTGTTCCAGAAAACGCTCGGCGGCTTCCGGATGCGTTTGCCACAACATGCTGAAACGGGTTTCGGTTTTCACAAAATCGCGGTAAGGAATTGACGGTTCCGGGGAATCCAGCTTCATCGGATTTTTGCCCTGTTTGGCCTTACCGGGATCAAACCGGAATAACGGCCAATGTCCGCTTTTAACGGCCAGATTTTGCTGTCTATGATTATTGGACATATCCACACCGTGTGCGATACACGGTGCATAGGCGATGATAATAGACGGGCCGTCGTGGGCTTCTGCCTCCAAAAACGCATTGAGGGTTTGTATATCCTTACCCGCATAAGCGACATGGGCGACATAAACATTACTGTAATCCATGGCCAACAAGGCCAGATCTTTTTTAGCCGTCGCTTTGCCCCCGGCCGAGAATTTTGCCACTGCGCCCAGCGGTGTTGCTTTTGAGGTTTGGCCCCCGGTATTGGAATAGACCTCGGTATCCAGAACCAGGATATTGACATTCCGTCCACTGGCCAATACATGATCCAGACCACCATAACCAATATCATAAGCCCAGCCGTCTCCACCGATAATCCAGACACTTTTCTTGCATAAATTGTCCGCCAACTGGAGCAATGTTTGGGCAGCCTGAGCTCGCTCCAACCCGCCTGCATGGGCATGTAGACTATGATCCTCCTGCTCCTCTATTACGTTCTGGTGAAGCGTTTCTGTATGAATACCCGCTGAGACAGTGGGAGTCAGGGCAAGACGTTGTTTAAGTGTTCCTGTATGGGTAATCAGCGCAAGTTTTTGTTTAAGTGTAGCGACCCGTTCGCGCTGTTCGTATATTCCCGCTTCATCGGACTGATCGGCATTGAGAATGGCATCGACGAGTTCGCCGCCTAACTGATCGCGAAGTGAGGCCACCAGTTCTCTGGCGTATTCGTTTTGCTTATCCAGGGAGATACGCATGCCCAGGCCGAATTCCGCATTATCTTCGAATAAGGAGTTACTCCATGCCGGCCCGCGTCCTTCGGCATTCTTGGTCCACGGTGTCGTTGGCAGGTTGCCGCCATAAATCGAAGAACAACCCGTCGCATTTGCAACTACCATACGATCACCAAACAACTGCGAAGCCAATTTTATGTAGGGTGTTTCGCCACAGCCCACACAAGCGCCCGAAAACTCAAACAACGGCTGCATGACCATCGAACCTTTAATGGTGTTGGCTTTCAATAAACGCCGGTCATATTCAGGAATGGACAAAAAGAAATCCCAATTGTCGCTCTCTGCTTCGCGCAATGGCGGTTGTGGCGACATATTTATGGCTTTACGGCTGGCGTTGGATTTATCCCGGATCGGGCAAATTTCAACGCACAGCGTACAGCCTGTACAATCTTCCGGTGCAACCTGATAGCTCATTGCCAATCCGGCAGGAAAATCCTTGCCCAGCATCGGCGCATGTTTGAAGGTTTCGGGGGCGTTTTCCAAAAGGTCAGTTGAATAAATTTTACTGCGAATGACCGAATGAGGACAAACCATGACACATTTGCCGCACTGGGTACACAAATCGGTTTCCCAAACCGGAATTTCCAGAGCTAAATTGCGTTTCTCATAAGCGGCCGTACCAGTTGGGAACGTGCCGTCAATCGGCATGGCGCTAACCGGCAAGGCATCCCCTCTGCCTGCAATAATTTCACCGGTTACCCGTTTAACAAATTCGGGCGCAGCATCGCTAATCATGGACATGATGTCGAATTGACT
>JBBQCU010000282.1:0-5327 GCA_038319065.1 Methylococcales bacterium | reverse complement strand
CAGGAACTTAAAACCCGCGTACTCAAAGAAATTCCTGTTTCGGCGGATAGTTATCCCGAATTTACAGGCGCAGCGATTGAACAGGCCCAGGCCCGGAATGAATTGATTCTGCATTCGTTGTTGGCTGGAGCAGGGGTGTTGATTTTTATTTATATCGCCATTGGCAGTGTCCGTAATGCTCTTCTAGCATTAGCCAACCTGCCTTTTGCCTTAATCGGCGGCATTGCCGCAGTGGTGCTCACCGGTGCCACCTTATCGGTCGGTTCTATCGTGGGTTTTGTTACTTTATTCGGCATTACCGTGCGTAACAGTATAATGCTGTTGTCACACTATCGGTTTTTAGTCGAGATTGAAGGCAAAAGCTGGAATAGGGAAACCGCCATACAAGGCGCTCAGGAACGCTTGCCGTCCATTTTAATGACGGCGCTGGTCACCGCTTTGGCAATGTTTCCTATTGCTTTTAACAGCGATAATCCGGGGCGTGAAATTATGGGTCCTATGGCGGCGATCATCATCGGCGGACTGGCTTCTTCAACACTGTTGAATTTATTGCTGTTGCCGGGGATGTTGTTGCGGTTTGGGAGGTTTACTATCGGCAAATAGCTGAAATAGAGAGTGTCGCTCCATTTCTTCTTCGGCGCTTCGCTGCCTGATTTCAATTTTCTGTTCTTTAACAGAGCCGGCACAAGGCTGAGCCTGATAAACAATATTTACTTCGCTGGTCGTACATTTATCCTCGATTCCGTTGCGTTACTGCGAGGGTACTTGCCTGTTGAGGGAATGTCTAGATTCTAGTCTGCCAAATAGCAGGGTCTCTCCTGCTATGAAATACCGCCAAGACAACAATGCGACGTTCGTCTACACGAAAATAAACACTGTACGGAAAACGGTTAGCTACAATACGCCGAATATCTTTGTGAACAATGGCATACTGAAAAGGATGTTCAGCTACAAGCAATAGGCAACGCTCAATTTCAGCCATGAACTTGACAGCAAGCCCCATTTGCCTGTCTTCATACCACGCACTTGCTTCAATAAACTCAGCAGTCGCAGCCCGGTGAAAAGAGATTGGCAGGCTCATTGACCAATTTTTGCAACGGCGGCTGCTTTTACGTCGCTCCAGGAATCCACATCGTCCGGATTTTCAAGATGGTCGGCAAGGCGGCGATCAAGTTCTGTTTTTTGTGCATTTGTCAACGATGGCGCAGCCCCACGACTAGCAATGTTGTTCCAGATGGCCTCGACCAGTTCAATTTGATCCTCAATGTCGAGTACGCTGGCTTGTTGTAAAAGATGAGTGTTCATGATTGCAATCCCATAAAAAGGATATTCTCGGTCGTTATAAATGGTGCGCGATGCGCACCCTTGGCTTGGCTAAGCGGATTCTGCGCATGACGCAAACGCATAGAGCCCTGAAGAAATATCCATATTGAGCCCTATTTGACAATTCTAATTTTTGAAACCCCGTCTATTTGTTGATCTATACTAGCAAATAAAGATTCCAAATCGCCGACAACTTGATTCAAAAACTCTTCTTCCATTTTTATATATCCAGTAAAACCCCAATCATCAAGTTTCAAATATGCTTGGTTGTTAACAATTGTGGTAATCTTTTTTTTAGATTCTTTATCTATTTCTCCAAATTCATGTGCAAGTTGATTTCTCACAAATCTATAATCATCAAGACGTAACCAAATATCATTAGATATTTCGATCCGTGCAACTTTTTCGAGATAGTTCCTATATTTTATTATCCCAGAACCATTTAAATCATCTGGAGACAAGTTATGTTTGAAATGAGCCTCAATCAATTGACATATTTTATAAAGTCCATCTTCTAGAAATGCATACAGTAATAAAAATGCGGATTGGCGATAATATTGCCTAGACTCATCAAATAAAGCTACACCATTATGAAAAAAATCTATAGTGATCTGCTCAGTCTCAGATAAACAGTCCTTCTTTTGTTCCAAAAGATTAGTGACTGATTTATTTTCAGATATATATTTATTTTCGCTTTCGGATAATGATTCCTCTATTATTTGTATGTTTTCTGTTATCCGTTGAAGTCGATCCATGAAAAAGTCAGTGATTGTGAAATCCCTATTGCTAGGGAACTTATGAAGTAATAGTAAGAAGCCTCGATGCAGCAAATCGGAATCGAGGATGTGTAAAGCTACGCGTAGCCTCGATTCCACTAAGTTAAATGGAAGCTACCTGCTCACATGGCCTGCAGGTCGAGCCAAGATTGAGCTTGGTTGTCGATCGTGTACTTCTGCATTTCGTAATCGTCCGGCCATTGCCTTTGACATAATGGTGTTGAGCACTACTTCAGGAATGCCCGTATGGTTGGATTCGATTTCGGCTAACTGTGAAATCGCATCCAACTGATTCTTCACTCTATACAGTCTGGGTAGGTCGGGTTAGCGTAGCGTAACCCGACACATTGAAGTCCGCAAATGTCGGGTTGCGCTACGCTAACCCGACCTACGAACTTTTGCACTATAAGGAAATTCATTCTCATTGGGTGCTGTAACTTCTGTTAACGCATCATTTTTATTCAATTTTATTTGGCTACCAAGCTCCCCTGCACATATTTATGCAATATAGAGCTTATTAAGGTCTGGTAAGGAATGCCTTCTCTTATCGCTTCTGTTTTTATGCTTTGTAGATCGTGCTCTAACAGCCTTAAATTAATCGCCTTTTTTTGTTCATTTTGGCTTTAACCGAAGCTTTTAATTGAGCAATTTCATTGGCAAGATCAGGTACGCTTTTTGGGTTTTCATTTTCTATGAAATCTAGAATTTCCAATTCTTCTGGACTGTAATTGGTACGGCTCATCTTCTTAACCCCAAAAAATAATGACTCAATATTTTTTATTTTGTTTTCGACTGGGAATAATGCTTTTTAAAAAAACTTATCATCATCTTCAATAAAAGGTACATAGTGAATATAGTCTTTTATTTATACGATTAAAATTTTTTGGTTGGGATATATTTCCGGATTGTGGTGAGGAATAATATCTATAACTCTATTGTCATTAATTGCGTTTTCTATGTCCTCAAAGCAAACATCTCGACTCTGTTTGAGAGCTTCATTTTTTTCTCGATTCCATTCGATTCTTTTTGTTTTCAATGTACTAAATTTTTAGAACAAAACGGCGGATAACATTGCGCTATCCGCCAAATAAAGCAAGCCGGGTTTTAATTTCTGCCGTTGAACGCGCCCAGCAGTTGCAGCAGGCTCAGGAACAGGTTGTAGATGGAAACATACAATGAAATAGTCGCCAGGATATAGTTGGTTTCACCGCCGTTGACTATTTGACTGGTTTGGAACAGGATCATGCCGGACATCAGCAGGATGAACATCGCTGATACCGCCAGTGATAGTGCAGGGATTGAGAAAACAATCGCGCCGATACCCGCCAGAAATGCTACCAGTACGCCGACCATCAGGAAGCCGCCCATGTAGCTAAAGTCTTTGCGTGTAGTTAACGCATAGCCTGAAAGTCCCATGAATACGACGCCGGTGCCGCCCAATGCCATCATGATCAGTTCATGGCCATTGCTGAACGCTTTAACATACATCGATAAAATAGGCCCCAGTGTCAAGCCCATAAATCCGGTTAACGCGAACACAAAAAGCAGGCCTAAAGCACTGTTGCTGAATTTTGCAGTTAAGAAGAACAAACCGTAAAAACCGACCAGGGTGACAATCATGCCAAAAGGAGGCAAATTCAGGTACATTGCGGCGCCTGCGGTCATGGCACTGAAAATTAGTGTCATTGATAACAACAGGTAAGTATTTTTCAGTACTTTATTGGTCGACAGAACACTTGTTTCAGGACGTGAAATAGCAGTATTTAATCTCATTTTAGTTAGATTCCTTAAATATATATTAATTAACAAAACAAAAAGACAACCTGATTTTACAAGAGTTTCATTATCTTTGTATAAAAAATTTAAATTCCAAAATAACAAGCATAGCCCAGGATTCAGAAGCGATAATTCTCCTGCATGAAGCCTGCCCTGAGCTCTTCGACTTCGCTCAGGACAGGCTTGTCAAAATTTAATACCGGGCAGCCGTTTCTTGCAATCCGCGCGGTCTGCCAGAAACGGCTGTTTCCGCTTGTGCTCAAAAAAGTTTATTCCGGCTTACAGCAACAAGCCCGTATGAATCATCGCAATGCAGGAGAGTTCATACCACGTCCCCGTATTTCATTTAATTTCATGGGCTGCTTGTTTTGGTAGTATTTGCCGATCCCTCAGCGCCCAATAAAAAATAAGCGTAGCGAACGCAGCCATTAAATGTTTCAGTGAGTGGCCGCTGAATACATTCAATGCGTTATAAATCTGAGCATCGAAAAATTCCAGGAGTTTTGAGGCGGCATAGGCAGCAATAACACCCCAAATGTATTTGTTACCGTTTAACCTGGAGTTAAAAAGCCATAGAATCAGCGGAATTAGCAATACCGGCAAGAATTGCACCAGCACATAAGCGCGCAAATCACCGTGACCATTGAGTTCCGAAGCATACCAGTAGACTACTGAAGCGATGCCTGATAGCATCAAAGGAATAAATAATTTCAAGGCAATTTGCGACGAAATATACTCACTTAAAATGGCGCTGAAAAGAGCCATGAATGAAATCGTCATGGGTAGACGATCCCAGAGCAGCGTTTGATTATCTGGATGGTAGTGATAGTACGCGGAGCCAAAACCGGTCAGAAACACCCCGATAAAAAACGTCAGGTATACGGTTTGCAACTCCGGCAGTCCGCCTGTTGCTCGTCCTGATCCGACAAGTCGCATGCCCATTATGCCGACAATAACAAAGGGGAGGTTGGAAATTAAGTTGTAAAAATTAGGTATATTTAGTCTGGCGCGCTGGTCGGCAAAATTATGGTATTCCGGGTCCTGGGCAATGGGCTCCATACTAAAAACCGCGATAATAGTAATGGCTGCGATGGTTACAATAAACTTAAGGCGATTGTCGGCAAGCATGCAACAGCTCCATTTCAAAAAATAAATATGTCGTTATGTCTTATTTGCAGTAACGGTTATTTGCGCACAAACAACGCACAATGCGGAAAAGTTTATACCAAGATACCCTTTTGTTCCATAGAGGCTACATCGATTGCCAGAACGTTTTCACTTGCAATACTAAATTTCGGCATCAATAACGCTGTCAAGAACGGCATCGGCAATTGCCGACTGCACGGGCCCGCCAAATAAGTTCACATAAGCAGTGTATTTAATGGTGACTTTCGGGACCATCAGGGTAGCAGGGCGCACTTGCTGGTTGCAGGCGCGGATGGCAAACATGCG
>JBBQCU010000281.1:0-5344 GCA_038319065.1 Methylococcales bacterium | reverse complement strand
AAGGAGCGGGCGTTTTTTCCTTGATTTAGTAGTAGGCCGGAATAAGACTGTCCGCGCGTTGAGCGCAGGACAGGCGTTTCCGGCATGCAAGGCCAGGACACGATTGAACGCTACATTTCAGCTTTGTTAAGAACGTTTTGTTCCATTTCAGAAACACGCTTTTCCAGGTCTTCCAGTTTTGAGCGGGTTTTTGCTAAAACCATCTTTTGCACTTCAAATTCTTCACGGGTAACCAAGTCCAGTTTACCTAACGCGCCTTGTAAAATCGCCTGGAAATTTTTTTCCAGATCTTCCTTCAGGTTACTAAGACCAGGCGGAATGGCTCCAGCCAAACGGTTGGCAATATCATCAATAGCTTTTGGATCAAACATTATGGAATCTCACATAATAGGTAAAAGGAACTTAGGAGCGTGCAAAAATAAACTTTAACCGTTTACCCCCTCTCCCTCCGGGAGAGGGGCGGGGAGAGGGGGGATAATACCCAAGTTAATTTGCGCATCTTACTAAGTTTAAATTTTATATAAATCACACATCAACAACAGAACTTTTGTTTCCTCTCCTGCTGGAAAGGGTTAGGAAGAGGAGGTTTAATTAACCAACATTTATGCTTAAACATTATAACTAACTACAGATCTAAATTTTCATATTTAGAAAAAGCCTAAAGGATTTATATCATAACTCACCAGCATATTTTTGGTTTGCTGGTAATGATCAAGCATCATTTTATGGTTTTCACGGCCTACACCTGATTTTTTATAGCCTCCGAAAGCGGCATGAGCCGGATAGTGATGATAACAATTGGTCCATACTCGACCCGCTTGAATGCCGCGGCCCATACGATACGCGCGGTTCATGTCGCGTGTCCAAAGGCCTGCGCCCAAACCGAATTGCGAATCGTTGGCAATTTCCAGGGCGTCTGCTTCATCGGTAAAGGTGGTTACTGAAATAACCGGGCCGAAAATTTCTTCCTGAAAGATTCGCATTTTATTGCCGCCTTTCATGATGGTCGGTTCAATATAATAACCCTCAGAGAATTCAGGGCTCATGGATTCAACTCCACCGCCGATTAATAATTCAGCGCCTTCATCCTTGCCAATTTGAACGTAGCTCAAAATTTTATCAAATTGTTGCTTGGAGGCTTGCGCACCGACCATCGTTTCCGTATCCAACGGGTTGCCGCGTTTGATTTGCCTGGAACGCTCAATGACTTTAACGATAAATTTTTCATAGATGGATTCTTGTACCAACAAGCGTGAAGGGCAGGTACAGACTTCACCCTGATTAAAAAAGGCCAGTACCGCGCCTTCTACACATTTACTGACAAACGCATCCTCCTGGTTTAAGACATCCTCAAAGTATATATTAGGGGATTTGCCGCCTAACTCAACCGAGGAGGGAATGATGTTTTCTGCCGCGCATTTGAGAATATGTGAACCGACAGGTGTCGAGCCAGTGAAAGCGATTTTGGCAATGCGGGTACTTGTCGCCAGGGCTTCGCCGGCTTCTGCGCCATAACCGTTGACGATATTGACCACACCCGCAGGCAATAAATCGCCTATTAATTCCATCAGCACCAAAATAGAGGCCGGGGTTTGCTCTGCGGGCTTCATGACTACACAATTACCGGCGGCCAATGCGGGCGCTAATTTCCAGCAGGCCATTAGTAAAGGAAAATTCCACGGAATGATTTGTCCGACCACGCCGAGTGGCTCGTGAAAATGATAAGCGACCGTGTGTTCATCAATTTCACCAATAGAGCCTTCTTGCGCCCGGATACAGCCGGCAAAATAACGGAAATGATCGGCTGCCAGCGGTACATCTGCCGCCAACGTTTCACGTATTGCTTTGCCATTATCCCAGGTTTCAGCAACCGCTAATGTTTCAAGGTTGGCTTCAATACGGTCGGCGATTTTCAATAAAATATTTGATCGGGCTGTCACAGAATTTTTCCCCCAGGCATCTTTCGCGGCATGAGCGGCGTCCAATGCCAGTTGAATATCTTCAGCTGATGAACGGGGTATTTCACAGAATGCTTTGCCGTTTACAGGACTTAAGTTCTGAAAATACTGGCCTTTAACCGGAGCAACCCAGTTACCGCCAATAAAATTCTCATAACGGGATTTAAAGTAAACTTTACTGTCAGGTTGGTTGGGGGCGATATAAATCATTTCTCTCTCCTAATTTTTAAGTTAAATCACTTCCGAAAAAAACCGGGGGTTGATTTATTATTAGCCCCGCGAGGGGCATATTTATGGCGATTAGCCTTATTTCCAAAAAAAGAGTTGTTCATAACTATAAACCAAATGCTTTTTTGAAAAACTCAGGTTGGGCTAATGACGCTTTGTGTATGTGGACGTTATAGTAAACCGTATCAAAAGGCTTGTTTGCTGAATCCTGTTCTCTAAAGGTTGTTAAATCAGCTTTACTTGCAATCGTCGCGCTCCACCAGCCGGAAGGATAGATGCATTGGGGAAAAAACAAGGTCTGTAAATGGCTGAAACCGGCGCTATTCATGGAGTTACGCATTTCACCGATGAGTTTCATATGATATAACGCGGACTCGCTTTGTTGCACGACCATGCCGTTTTCCGAGAGGCAGTTAAAACAATCACGATAAAACTCATCACTGAATAAACCTTCAGCCGGGCCGACCGGGTCGGTGCTGTCAACGATTATCATATCAACTGAATCAGGCGCAGCTTCTTTTACCCATTTAATGCCGTCGATAAATTTTAACTCGGCCCTGGAATCATTATTGGACTCGCATAGCTCGGGGAAATAAATTTCCGCCAGACGGGTGACCCGTTCATCAATATCAATCTGCACAGCCTGTTTTATCGAGGAATGTTTCAATACTTCCTTTAAAGTACCGCAATCACCTCCACCGATAATCCAGACTCTTTTTGGGTCAGGATGTGTGAACAAAGCCGGATGACTCATCATTTCGTGATAAAAAAAGTTATCGCGGGTTGATACCATAGTGCAGCCATCGATCACCATCAAGTTACCGAAAGTCTCGGTTTCATAAATTTCAAGGTGTTGGAATTCAGATTGTTCTTCGTGTATTTTTTGTTTGATTTTTAATGAAAAGGCCGTTTCTGCCCCTGGTACTTGCTCGGTAAACCATTGGGATGGGTTCATGTAGGGATTCCTGAAAAAATAAACGAATAAATAAGCGGGTATTATATTAGAATTCGGCATCTTTTTAGGCATAAAACGGAGTTTCGAGTGAATTTAAATCAGAGCAATAGCTGGTCAACTCAGCAATCAGCAGAAACCTATGCAATAGAAAACTGGGGCGAGGGCTATTTTTCCATCAATGCCGGCGGGCATGTCTGCGTAAGACCCAGTTCGGATAAGGATATTGAGCTGGATTTATATGAAATTGCCAAATCGCTAAATGATAAAAACTTGTCATTGCCGGTGTTGGTTCGTTTTACCGATATATTAAAAGATCGTGTTAAACAGCTGTCTTGTGCTTTTGAAAAAGCCTTTGCCAATAATGATTATCAGGGTAAATACACCCCTGTTTATCCCATCAAGGTTAATCAGCAGCGCCAGGTAGTAGAAGGCATTTTAGCGGCTGACAATATAGGCCTGGAGGCGGGCAGCAAGCCGGAATTGCTGGCCATTATGGCTTTGTCCAATCAGGGCGTCTTGGTTTGTAATGGCTATAAAGATAAAGCCTATATCCGTATGGCGCTTATCGGCCTGCAAATGGGTTTAAATCTTTATCTGGTGATTGAAAAGCCTCTTGAACTTGAATTGATTATCGAAGAAGCGGCGCGTCTTAACATCAAGCCTCAATTAGGCTTAAGGGTTCGATTGTCCAGTATCAGTGCCGGAAAATGGCAAAACAGCGGCGGCGAAAAATCCAAATTCGGTCTTCATGCCTATGAAGTGCTACAGCTGATTGAGCGCCTGAAACAAGCCGATTTGCTTGATGCACTAAAACTCATGCACTTTCACATGGGTTCGCAAATAGCCAATATTCACGACATAAAAATAGCCCTGAGAGAAGCCGGTCAGTTTTATGTTGAACTGCACCGATTGGGCGCACAGATAAAAGTCGTCGATGCAGGCGGCGGCTTAGGTGTCGATTATGACGGCAGCCGGTCACGCCGTGAATCGTCAATCAATTACAGTCTGGATGAATATGCCCAAAATATCGTGCGCAGCTTTGCCGAACTTTGCGCTGAAAAACAGATGCCGCAACCTGACATTATCACCGAATCAGGCCGCGCACTTACTGCGCATCATGCCGTATTAATCACCAACGTCACCGATATTGAATCTGTCTATACCAATAACGCCGAATTGCTGGCTTTACCCAACGCGCGCAATCCGGTTGAACACTATCATGACGCACATTTTGCATTGTCAGAAGCGCGTGCCCGGTTTACTCAAGACAAACTGAGCATTATTGAACTTGCCAAAGCCGAGAATGACTATGCGCTCATTTGTCAGCAAATTAAAAATCAACTGAACCCCAATACTCAAAGCGAGGCAACTATCCTGCAGGAATTGAACGAGAAGCTTGCCGATAAAGTCTTTTGCAATTTCTCGCTGTTTCAATCCCTGCCCGACATCTGGGGTATTGATCAAATTTTTCCGATCATGCCCATCCACCGGTTGGATGAACAACCCACACGCAGGGCCGTTATCCAGGATTTAACCTGTGATTCCGATGGCCGTATCGACCAGTATATAGACGGGCAGAACCTTGAAAAAACTTTGCCGGTTCATGAAATTGACAACAAACAGACGTATCTCATCGGTTTTTTTATGGTGGGCGCCTATCAGGAGATATTAGGCGACATGCACAACTTATTTGGCGATACCCATTCCATAAATATTAAATTGAATGATAAGGGCTATCATTTTTATGACTCGCAGGAAGGTGAGCATGTCAGTGATTTGCTGGATTATGTGCATATCAGTAGTGAAGAGTTAAAAACAGCCTTTCGAAATAAACTTGCAAAAAGTAATCTCACTGAACAACAGCGGCAAGACTACGAGCAAGAACTGATTGCCGGATTAACTTCTTACACTTACCTGGAAAAATAATATGAAAGCAGGCATAAGGATTTAAAAATCTGCCAAACCATGGCCGCTCAAACAAGTGTCCCAATTATTTTTTTGCTAGGCCTTTTCAAAGATGAAGAAGTCGGCAAATGAACTCACTTTTGAGTCACCACTATAAGGATACTTATTTGGTATATGTCTCATTAATGTCCACTCTGATTTCATATCACCGACCCATTTAGTAAAGTTCCTATGCTTGACATGAGCATCCTGACCTTTGGGATTCACGTCCGTGTTTGACGCGTAAATTATTACAAAT
>JBBQCU010000280.1:0-5349 GCA_038319065.1 Methylococcales bacterium | reverse complement strand
ATTCTATCGTTCCAACATTAAGAGACACAGCGTCCAGGGCAATTGCGGCGTGGCTTATTAACGTAAGAACAACGCTCAGGCTGAGCCTGATCATCATTTGTGCGGGAGCGGTTTTAGCCGCGATTATCGCGGCTAAAACCGCTCCCACAAACCCCCGCCACATTAAGCAGGGAAAATCCCAGTCGATAAATACCGGTCACCCCGGTCGCAAATAATCACCACAATCACCGCATTTTCAACTTCTTCAGACACTCTTAATGCTGCCGCAACCGCACCACCCGATGAAACACCCGCAAAAATACCTTCTTCAGACGCTAAAGCGCGTGTAACCTTTTCTGCTGTTTGTTGATCGACATCGATAATCCTGTCAACGCGATCCGGCTCATAAATTTTGGGCAAATATTCCTTGGGCCAGCGCCTGATGCCGGGAATTTTTGAATTACCTTCAGGTTGTACACCAACAATCTGAATTGCCGGATTTTGCTCCTTGAGAAACTTTGAAGTCCCCATAATCGTGCCGGTAGTGCCCATCGCGCTGACAAAATGAGTCACTTTTCCCTGTGTATCCTGCCAAATTTCAGGCCCCGTACTTTCATAATGAGCGAGTGGGTTGTCGGGATTGGCAAACTGATCCAGAATCCGCCCTTTGCCCGCCGCTTCCATGTCCCTCGCTAAATCAATCGCCGCTTCCATGCTGTCCGCTGCGGGCGTCAGAATAATTTCCGCGCCGTAAGCTTTCATCGAGGCCTTGCGCTCATCGCTCATGTTATCTGGCATAATCAAGGTCATTTTATAACCCTTGATAGCTGCCACCATCGCCAAGGCGATGCCGGTATTGCCGCTGGTCGCCTCTATCAGGCGGTCACCGGGTTTTATTTCGCCTCTTTCCTCGGCATGCTTGATCATACTCAGTGCCGGAAGGTCTTTGACTGAGCCGGCCGGATTATTGCCTTCCAGTTTGGCCAGAACTATATTGCTGGTATTGCCCGGCAACCGTTGTAGTCTGGCTAAAGGGGCATTGCGAACAAAAGATTCAATAGTTGGGAAAGTCATAGCGGTTAATCTAATGTGGATAAATTAGTCAGGATTATCCCATAAAAACGAAAAATCAACACAACTCCAAAAAGCTACGACTACAATTACGAAAATTATAAGTGCTTGCTTAGGAGCTGTTTTTTTAGCAAGTCGATGTCAACAGTGAGATTGTTGATGCTTATTTCTTCTATTAAATATCCTCTTCTTTGAGTAACCTACGATCCCAGAAAGATTTAAACCGATCGCCATAAGTGGGATTTGTCAGTTTCCAGGTGCCTTTCAACCGCGAAGAATTTGCCCATTGCTTGAATAATTTCTTCCAGCCTTCGTTATCCGGATGTTCCCAGGTATCTTCCAGATTCAGTTCCAAATAGACATTTTCCATCAGTTGGATCATTTCGCTACACAAATAAAATACCGGACGAACGGGTGCGCCTGATGGACGCAACTCATTGTCCAGAGGCTCCAGATCTGAATTTTTGCTCAGTTGATTCCAGATTTCCATCAACCGGTCAGTATGGCGAGTGAATTGCGATTGATTAGGCAGTTCAGGCGTAAATATGGTATTTAGCTCATTAGCAATTTCATGCATAGACCGGTTCCCTAAAGTTACCTTACCAAAAAGCTGCCCGGCAACATCTTTTCCTAAACACCGGTAACTTTCAAACTGGTCTTCGGCATAAAACTGGTCGCTGGTGGTTTCGTGGGGAAAATCCGGGTGAATCGACTTGTATTGCATGATAGCAGTATCTTCGTGACCATTCATGGAGGCTTTCAGATAAATGAGATAGCCATCAGGAATTTCATTTCCAAATTCGTCTTTTCCATAAATAATCTTTCCGATAGCACAACGGCTGCGACTCCAGCCGGATTCGCTTTCAGGATGGATGGAGCGAACATCAATCTCGATTTCTTTCACAAGATTATCGACTTCGCACATGCGAATCAAAGTGGCCAACCCTTCGAACTGTAGCTTGGGATCGCATTCGCCATCGCTGATAATAATGACTCTACACCGGCGTTTAACAAGTTCATAAGCAGCCATATTTTCAAAGTGTCCCCCATCGGAAATGGCTAAATACATGGATTTTTCGTTGGCAAAACCGAATAATTCTTTTAATAGATACCAGAGGCTGAATGTGGGCGATGGCTGTTGGCAGCTTGATTTGCCTGGATTGGGAAACCACCAGCCGAGCCGGGCATTGAATAAAGTCATCAAAAAGGCCACTGGAGCCGAGGTATGGTAGCCCATGTTGGGGCTGGCAGCGGCGCCTGATACGGAAATGGCTTGGCCTAATGTGGGTTGTTTTACTCTGCCGCCATAGGTTTCGGTTTTTATATAATCAATTGAATAATTTTTAGTTCCATTTGGTTTTTTGACTTCGTAATGACTGCCACAGGTGAACGGGGTCAGCGTAAAATTAGCGCTATGCCGGGTATGCAAGGATAAATCGCTTGAACCGCCCAGGTTCAAAGCGCAATTGACGATATGCAGAGGACCGGCGGGTGTTTTTTGGGCATCGAGTAATTCAGCCATCTTTAAATCGTCATCATCATCGAAGCCGGTAAATCTTTGGGGCTTGCGTTCTCCCGGCTTACGTGTCGCCCCCAAATAGCAACGTGCCAAGCGATAGCGATAAAAGCCATTAAGACTGAATTCGTTGATGCTAACTCTCAAACCAAGAATAGCGATACAGAAAAGACAGAAACCGAGAACCACATAGATAAAGTCAATATGACTATTTGCCAGATTCATCAATTCCCAATGTTTATTGTATTGCGAAGGGCTTTCCTCTGATTTTGACTTGTTAATCGTTGCTTCAAGATTTTCCTTAATATCATTGATTGTAGACTTTTCGTCGATTTGTAAATCGAATTGCTTGCTGCTTTGTTTAGCATCGCCAAGCAAAGCCGATCGGGATATTTCAAAGTTGTTGTCATTTAATTTAACTACAATAACGAGATGCAGAATCATCGATATGATAACTACCAGACCAGCGATAAAAAAGAAGGGCGTCAGTTTTGCAACAATCTCCTTGAGTTTTGTGGTAACTCCCTTGCTATCTGTCCCGCTTGTGGCTGGAGATTTTCCGGCAAGCAATCCTGCCAGGGTTGTTCCAAGCCAACCGGTGCCTAACTCTTGCCATGGGCCGTCGTAGTATAGCCACGCGCTCCATAAGGGGCCATAAACAGCCGCTACAGCAACTACCAGACAAGCAAAGGCATAGATGGCAAGCCAGGCACCGAAACGGCTCCACCATTCCCTGACGCTTTCAGAAGAGTCTCGGCCTTGCATGCCAATGAGTAGGACAACGGCAAGCGAAAAACTACCTAACACAGCGGGAGAACCCCAAACAAAAGCTAACCAATCTGCATTCTCATGCACTATTGACCAATTATGGAAAAAAAGCATGATGGTAGAAAATACGACGACAAGCAAACCTAAAGCCGGCAAAGGCGCAAAAATAGATATCAATAATTTACGCCCAAAATTGCATTTATAGACTGAAATAAATGAATGCAAAACTGTAGCCAGGTAAATTATTATTAGCGTTGTGATGAAGATATTATTTTTTACTAATATGGCTGAGAAATCAGCCCCTATAAAATTAAAAATATGGCCAAATGAAAAAATATTGTTTGCATCTTGTTCCCAAAGCCTGACTTGTTCACACAATATGCCGGTATATCCCAGGGATGCAACTATGAGTGGAAATACCGATGATATTTGAACCCCTAACTGTGAAGTGATTAAGCTTTTTGGATTGCGATTATTTTTTTCGTTATTATTGGTAGAAGTAACTAACCACCAAAGGTTAATACCAATTCCAAATGCGCCGATGAATAGTAGAATAATCGTTCCATAATTCCATCCTGCATTTTCTGAATAGGCTTTAAATAGCGAAAAAAGTATTCTGGGCACTAATAGTAAACAAGCAATGGTCAAAATTATCATCAGTTGCACTAGCAAGGTATTGCGTAACCATATAGTTGCTATTGACCAGGTATCAGCACTCAATAAACTGAGATTGGGGGAAAGATAGTTGGAGTAGCGACGTAAATGCTGAATTGATTCCTTCCAATCGGCATCCGGATGCAGCCAACCGGGTTCAACTTTTGGATTGTTCTCTTTTTTTTGCTTTTCTATGCGATCTGCTGCACGTTTGCAATTAGCGCTTAACCAGGCGCCAATATATCCACCGCCGGAAACAGTGGATAGATAGTCGATTTTCTTGAGCAAGCCTTTTGCTTTAAGTGCTTCGAGAACCCCCAAGCCAAATGTTGCACTGCGAATACCACCGCCGGAAAATGCAAGCCCGACCAAGCTTTCGGGTGTTTTATCCGCATGTAATTTCTGGATAGATATAAATTCCTCCTCTTTTGCTTTCTGGAAGGATATTTTTTTTACATCTTCGATTTTATTTTGGTTCCCGGTTGTCATTTGCTAACCCTCCTCAAGATTACTGGAATATTTTGCAGTTTTCAACTATGTGCCATTACAACTCGAAATTCAAATGATTTAAGCGCTTAATCCGGCAAAACAGCCGACAGGTAATTGATGTAGATGCAATCTGCCTATTTACGAAAAGGACCGGGATTTGCAGTCCTATCCTGATTAATCCATTCGTGCCCGCAAACCCATTACCCCTGACACATAATTGATTGGGGCATGGTCGGCTAAATCCCGGCTAAACACAGTTCCGGGTATAAAGGAATGTCGGACTAAATACCAAGCCGCTGCTTTCAGACGATCAGCGTTTATTGCGTCCTCACCCGGCGCTTCCAGTAGGTGGCCGTTTCTGTCTATATACTTTAGTGAACCCACATGGACATAACCGAACTCCTCAGAAGGGACGCGCGTAACAAGGTCACAACAATCGACGAATCGGATATGACTGACAGTCCGCATGGCATCAGCAAAAGCAGCGTCACCAACACGGCTTGAGCCAAAAGTATACAAATGAGAAGACGGCACCCAGCTGGCTGTTAATGTGGCGAGCGCTGCTCCCAAGCTGTGTCCTGTAAGCAGGAAACGAGTCGATGAAACCATCGAATTCAGGCAGGTTATCACTTTTCCCAGAATGTCATCATTTTGTAGAGCCATGGCGAAGCCTTCGTGGACTTGTCCTGATGATCTGCCTGAATGATCAGCCCAAGGTATCAATACGAAATTGGCATCGGTAAATAAATCCGAAGGATCCTCCGGTTCCGTTCCACGAAAGGAGACAACTGTCCGATTATTATCCCGCTTGCTGGCAATAAATACCTGGGTTCCTCCCCGATCATAGCCAATAGCCTGATCTAGTTGAAAAT